>JAABSN010000189.1 GCA_011390385.1 Thioalkalivibrio nitratireducens
TGTCGCTTTGGCGTGAAGGAACCCGTAGGGTGCCGTGAGGCGCAGCCGAACCGCACCAGGAAGGCTCCAGGCACACCGGGCATCGTGCGCCCGAATAGCGATCAGGGATTCTCGGTGCGGTCGAGATCGAGTTCCTGGATTTTCCGGGTCAGGGTGTTGCGACCCCAACCCAACAGGGCCGCGGCCTGCTGACGATGCCCATCGGTGGCCGCGAGTGCTTCGAGAATCAGCGTCCGCTCGAATTCCGGCTGCACCAGGGCCAGGACGTCGCGGGCACCACCCCGCCAATGTTCACGGGCGCGCCGTGCGAGCTCGGTCGTCCAATCGCGCGTCGGGGTCACGGGCACGCTTCCGGTGGCCGGCGCCCTGGCGGGTTCGGCGCGTAACTCTGGCGGTAGGTCCTCGAGGTGTACCTCCCGGCCCGAAGCCATGACGGTAAGCCAGCGGCAGGTATTCTCCAGCTGGCGCACGTTGCCGGGCCAGCGCATCGCCTGAAGTTCGGTGATGACCTCGGGACGGATCGTCTTGGCATCGACTCCCAGATCGCGTGCGGCCTCGGCCATGAAATGCCGGATGAGGTGCGGGATATCCTCGGGACGCTCACGCAACGCCGGGACCTGGATTCGAATCACGTTCAGCCGATGGAAAAGATCCTCCCGGAACAAGCCGGCGGCAACGCGATCCTCGAGATTCTGGTGTGTCGCGGCGATGATGCGCACGTCGACCCGGATCGGTGTGTGCCCGCCCACCCGGTAAAATGTCCCGTCGGAGAGCACCCGCAACAACCGAGTCTGCAGGTCGAAAGGCATGTCACCGATTTCGTCCAGGAACAATGTGCCACCGTCAGCCTGTTCGAACCGTCCCTTGCGGGCCTGGTTCGCGCCGGTAAACGCGCCTCGTTCGTGACCGAAAAGCTCGCTTTCAAGTAGATCTTTGGGTATCGCCGCAGTGTTCAGTGCAATCAGCGGCTGCTGTGCACGTGGTGAGTGCTGATGCAGGGCCCTGGCCACCAGTTCCTTCCCGGTGCCCGATTCACCGTTGACAAGCACCGTGATATTAGAACGCGAAAGTCGCCCGATGGCCCTGAACAACTCCTGCATCGCCGGGGCTTCGCCGATGATCGTTGTCGGGCGGGCTACGTCAGTTGCCCTCGCCCCTGCGCGCCGGTCGCGATGTGCCTGCAGCGCACGCTGGACCAGCCCCGCGGCTTCGTCGAGGTCGAACGGTTTCGGCAGATATTCAAAGGCCCCGGTCTGGTACGCCGATACCGCGCTTTCCAGATCCGAAAAGGCGGTCATGATGATGACGGGGGGCGGATCCGGTCTTTCCCGTACTTGCGCGAGGAACTCCAGGCCATTGAGACCGGGCATCCGGATATCGGCGAGAATCACGTCAGGGTCACCATCATCTTCCAGCGCGCTCCATGCCGCGTCCGCGGATTCGAAACCCCGGGCATCGAATCCGGCGCGGCTCAACGCTCGTTCCAGGACCCAGCGAATCGAGTCATCATCATCGATCACCCAGATGACAGCACTCATGATGTATTCTCCAGCGGTAGCAGCACGTCAAAATCAGTGCGTCCCGGATGAGAATGGCACTCGATGAGACCGCTGTTCAGTTGAATCAGGCTTTGCGCGATCGGCAGCCCCAGGCCGGTTCCCGCCGCCCTGCCCGTGACCATGGGGAAGAAGATGCGTTCGCGGATCTCATCGGGGATTCCGGGTCCATTGTCACGGATGCGCAGACGCGCGACCAGGCGATACCGTTTCCCAGAGATCGTGTACTGGCGCAGAATCCGCGACATCAGTTGGATCTCGCCGTGATCCCCCAGGGCCTGAATTGCGTTTTGCACCAGATTGAGGATCGCCTGCACCAGCATGTCACGGTCTGCCTCGATGTCCGGAATGCTCGGGTCGTAATCAGCGGTTACACGCAGACCCAGTGGCAGCTGCACGCTGACCAGACCACGTACATGCTCCATGACCTCGTGAAGATTCACCTTTTGGCGCCGGGGCAGATTGCTCGGTCCCAGCATGCGATCGACCAGGCTCCGAAGGCGATCCGCTTCCCGAATGATGATGCTGGTGTATTCACGCAGGCCCGGATCATCGAGTTCACCGGCCAATAGTTGGGCGGCACCGCGCAGCCCTCCAAGGGGGTTCTTGATCTCGTGTGCAAGACCGCGGGTTACAGCCCGGCTGATCGCCTGTTGCTGTCGGAGCTGATCCTCCTGGCTGATGCGTTGCTGGCGATCGATTGCCGTGAGTTCAAGGAGCAATCTTCCACTCGAATCATCCCCGTGCAGCGGTGAAATCACGAGATCGGCGAGGAATTCGGGGGCACGGAGCGGCTTCAGCCGGCGCGCTCGCAGTGTCACGGGCTGATCCCGCTGCAATGCCTGCTGCAGTTGCCCGCCGAGATGCCGGTCGAGACGCAACCAGTGTCCCAAGCGGCCCCCGACCACGCGTTCACGGCTCAGGCCGAGCAGGACCTCCGCGGCGCTGTTGATCGCGAGCAGCCGCAGGTTTTCGTCGGTCACCAGCACCGCAGTCGACAGATCGTCCAGCCACAGGCAGTCGGTTGGATTCGGGATCGCCGGTAGAGGATTGACTTTCATCGATACGTCGAAAGCAGGAATTGAGCCAGCCTTGCATCGGGGCCGGAGAGCCGGCCGCATCACCCAGACGGCGGGAGAAAGCCAGAGCAGCCCTGCCACTATAGCACCAATTCAGTGCATGACCCGTACCCGCGTGCACCGTTGAAGTGCACGCAATCGTCGTGGGGTCCGGGCGCCGGAATCTTCTACCGCACGGGTGTTTCCCATCAAGACGATTGAGTCACCATCGGAACAGGATCCATTGGGGTGGCACGAAATCCGGACCGAGTCCGCGGCGCCGGCTATCCAGCGTGCCATCACCGGTTGTGTCGATCAGGTAATAAGGCGGCCCCCAACGGGGAATCACCTGCACCATGTAGAGACGCCCCTGAATCCGGTATTCCCGAACGATTCCGTCCGGCCGCTCGATCAGGGTGATGTCGGCCTCCTCCAGCATCTGCAGCTGGCGGGCCTGATCATCGATGACCGGTGGAGGAGCATCCTCGGGTATCTCGGGTGGTGGCGGAGGATCAGGCCAGCCGCCATCCTGCGCCATGCCAACGCTGCACAGGACCACCAGGGCTGTACCGATCATCCACCGCATGGTCAGAGCTCCATCAGACGTTGTTTTTCCTCGGCCGAGGGTTCAAAGCTGCGCGCTTCGTAATATTCGAAGATCGCGTCCACCGCGCCCTCGGGCGTATCCACCACTGAGTATAGCGCCAAGTCTTCCGCGGATATGGTCCCGCGCGCCACCAGAGTATCCTCGAACCAGCGCAGCAACCCGCGCCAGAACTCGCTGCCCACCAGCACAATGGGGATACGGCGCGACTTCCCCGTCTGCACCAGAGTCAGGATCTCGGCAAGTTCATCCAGGGTTCCGAAACCGCCGGGCAGGACCACGTAGGCCGACGCATACTTCACGAACATCACCTTGCGCGCGAAAAAATGCCGGAATCCGAGCCCGATATCCTGGTAGGGGTTCGACTGCTGCTCGTGGGGCAGCTGGATATTCAGACCAACACTGGGAGATTTACCTGCAAATGCACCCTTGTTGGCCGCTTCCATGATTCCAGGGCCGCCGCCACTGACAACGGCAAAGCCAGAATCCGACAATTGCCGGGCCACGGCCTCAGCGAGTTCGTAATCGGGGTGGCCGGGCGGGATCCTCGCGGACCCGAAGATGCTGACCGAGGGCTTGATCCGGGCGAGGCGTTCAAAGCCCTCGACGAACTCGGCCATGATCTGGAAGATCTTCCAGCTTTCGCGGGTCAACTCGGAGTCATCAATCGGTGCGAGCCCGGGATGGTGCGCGCGCCCACTGCCGGTTCCGTGAATCTGGTTCTTCTCCTGGCTCATGGTACAAGCGTACCCCCGTGAGGCGTCCGCGAACAGTCCCGGCAGACTGGAGCGCAGAACCTTATGGGGGTCGCTAGGGAAACGCTGATGAATGCACTTGTCATTGCGAGCGAAGCGCGGCAATCCAAGCGGCGCACATGGAATCAATGCCTTATGGATCGCCGCGTCGCTGCGCTCCTCGCGATGACGAATTAATCAGCGTCTCCCTAGCGTGAAAGCTGCCCGTAGGGTGCCGTGAGGCGAAGCCGAACCGCACCGGGACCACGTCAGTCCTGACCCCAAGTTTTGGGGCCAGGAACGGCGCCATTCGCTGGGCTCATTCACACCCTGCATTTTTTATCGTCCCCAGGGGTACCCCGCGCCCCAGGGCATCATTGCCAGGCACGCGTCAACGTTCACGGTGTGCTTGACCAAGGTCAAGGACAACCGGTGACGGGAAGCCGAATCTTGGACGACGATTTCATGCCGAGTGGTTGTGACCATGCCCCGATCGCACCAAGGCCCCCTGTTCCATTCCCATGCCCCCGGGTTCGCCGGGTCGGCATCGGTGTCCCGGGTTCCGCGGCACCGACCACAGTCGCTGGATACGCTGGGTTCGCCGCGAACCGTTGTCGTGGATGACCATCCGCTGTTTCGGCGGGGTCTGCGGGATGTGATGGAACGTGGCGGTGGTTTCAGCGTGGTCGGCGAAGCGGGTTCGGGACGCGAAGCATTGGTTCTGATCCGGTCACTGCAGCCGGATCTCGTCTTGCTGGATATGCGGCTCGGCGACATGGACGCGGCCGACGCCCTGTCGCGCCTGCACGCGGACCGGGCCGAGACCCGCGTGGCGGTCGTGACCGCTTCGCGGGACCCTGTCGACATGCAGTCGGCGCTGCGTGCCGGTGCCGATGGGTATCTGCTGAAGACCGTGGAACCTCAGGTCCTGCTCGCGCAGCTGCGCCGTGTTCTGGCCGGCGAGCTGGTCCTTGCCGATGGCCTGGGCGAATCCCTGGCGCGCGCCATCCGCGACGACCGCCAATGCGGGGCTCTGGATCGAGCCGGACTGACCGGCCGGGAACGGCAGATTCTGGAATGCATCGCTGGCGGGTATGGAAACCAGCGGATTGCAGTCGAACTCGGCATCGCGGAATCCACGGTGAAAGTGCACGTGAAACACCTGTTGAGAAAGCTGGGCGTTCGTTCCAGGGTGGAAGCCGCACTGTGGTGTCTGAACCAGGCCCGGCGCGCCGGACGCTCAGGACCGTCGACCGGTTCGCGTGGATTTCGACGGGTACAGATGGTAGAAGCTGCGCAGTGCCGGATGCCGGAAGACGAGGATCGCGGCAAGGTTGAGTAGCACGATGGCGGTCAGGATGACGATCATCCGCTCGCCTGGAATCCCCGCCGCGATTCCTGGTCTTCCTGCCCTGGCTGCTGCGCCTTCATCGGGCATCCGGTGGCCGCAATCGGGGCTGGCGTGATCGACTCGAGGGCTCGCGGGAATGAACGACTCAACACGCTCGAGCCGGCCGCGCAGCAGGGAACTGCCGACAACGCCGCGGTTGCGGCGCGAGTACCGGACGATCGAGAGCATGTTCCGAATCTGGTGTGCCGACCGGCATGGGCCGCGGGCGCGCGTCGACGGTCTTTGTGACGAGTGCAGGGACCTGCTTGCCTATGCCGGCCAGCGTCTCGCCAAGTGTCCGTACGGCGAGGACAAGCCGACCTGTGCCCGGTGCCCGGTGCATTGCTACAAGCACCGACAGCGTGAGCAGGTCCGGGAAGTCATGCGCCACGCGGGTCCGCGCATGCTGTGGCGGCACCCCTGGCAGGCAGTGCTGCACATCTTCGACAAGCTGCGCAGGGTCGAGCACCCAATGGTGCTGCGACGCCGCCAGGGGCCAAACAGAAAGTAAGGCTATTCAGTCCTTCCGGTTGGTTGGGTTGGCCGGATCTTCCGAAGCCAGGGTGGGCGCTTCCCCGTTCTTGTTTTCGTCGTCGGGCGCGGGTTCGCCGCCGGTGAGTTTCATCACGGTTTCGCGGTCGCGCTGGTCCTTGATCGCGTCGAAGAACGAGTATTCGCCGTCACTGACGGCAAGCGAGGTCTCGTCCAATTCCTGCGCGAGATCCTGCACGCTGTGGATCACACGGATCAGACGCTCTCCGGATTTGGACAGCGAAAAGGTGTTGTTGCGCTTGGCTTCCCGGATGCTGTCGTTGAGTTCGCGGATGGTGTCCTGCAGCTTCGCGTTTTCCACGCGCAGTTTCTCGCCGGTATCCTCGAGTTGGGAGATCCGAGTGCGCAATTCCTGAACCCTGTTCGAGTGCTCCGTCGCGAGCTTTTCGCGCATCTCGTCCTGCTCCCGCCGGACAGCGGCGACCGTCTCGGCATGTTCGGTCTTGAGAGCCTGGAGATGGGCCTGATGTTCCGAGCGGAGGGCCTCCGTCGTATGCGCCTGGTCGTCGCGGAACATCTGCAGGGTGCGCTCGGCATCTTCCTTGATCGCCTGGAT
>JAABSN010000190.1 GCA_011390385.1 Thioalkalivibrio nitratireducens
CCATTCTCGGGCGCATCAACCAGTTGCGCTGGATGGACGTTGCGCTGCACACCACACCCCCGACGCCGATCCCGATTCCGCATGACACCGAAGAAGGGGCGGTGATCGACCTCGAGATTGCACTGAGTGGCGGCTTCGACGCCGCGGTGCGCCGTATCGGTCGCGACATCCAGTCGGTCAGCGGACAGACTCCCGCGATCGATGCCGTGTATGTGCTGTCGCTGCCCGATGCGCAGCAGACCGGGCCGGGGCAGTGGAAGGGACAGCTACCGGCCGAGCAGGAGGTGTATCCGCTCGTGGCTGAAGTCGTGGTGACGATCTCCGGTTTGTCGGATGAATTCGCGGCCATGCATCGCACCATCCGGCGCACCGTCGAACATGCGGTGATGGTGCGTACCGCCCAGGAGCGTATCGCCTTCGAGCACGAAAGCTACGAATTCATCGCCGGAGACTATGAGCCCGTGCGTGCGGTGGTCGAAGGTCTCAACCCTGACGCCAACTACTACTACTTCTGGACCTTCCGCGATCAAAGCGGGATCACCGAGTTCCCGCTGTGGAAGTTGCATGCGCTGCTCGACGACCCGGAGGTGGCGCAGACCCTCATCGCCACCGTAACGCTTGCGGATTCAGCCAGCGGAATGCTGCTCGACGAGGCCGAGGCGAGCATTCTGGTGGAGCCTGCTGAGGTGGGTGACACCACTCAGGAACTCGACCTGTTCGGTAATCGCACCTATTGGATGACCGCTAGCCCGCTCGGCAACGACCCCTCAGCACGGCTGCCCAAGGCGCTGGTGCTTGCCACGCCGACGCTGACCGGCATCCAGGAGGTGATACCGCGCGACAGTGAGGCTTGGGAGCGGCTGCAAGGGATGATTGCGGGCGCCACGGGCGATTCGGAGGAGGACTTCCTGCGTGCGCAGATGGTCGCACAGTTTGAGGCTATGGGCGTCGAGGTCGATGAGGCAACAATGGCTCAGGCACTACAGTTCACCAAGCAGTTCGCGGGACTGGCTGGCGAGGATGGTGTAATGGAGGCGCCGACCCTGCTGGGTGAGGGCCTGGTGCATGCCGGCAAACCGGTCGAGTTACGCGTCGCGGTGTCGCTGCCGATGCCGCCACGCATCCGTATGATGATCCGTGAAGAGGGGCGGGTGATGGCTGTCGATGCCGAAGTGCGGGTGCGGCGCTGGACGCTGTCGACCGGTTTCGCGCACAGCGACCCGGTCTCGGGTAACAACGCCAGCGCCACTCTCCGGTGGATCCCCGACCCAGAGGAACACCACGAATCGGTCTCGGTGGATCTGTTGATGCACTACGACCTCGATTTCTACGAACGCGGCAGCAACGAGCGGTGGCTCGACTGGGGTCACCCAGTGCGCTACGAGGGTCTCAGCACCCACCTTCCGCTTGGTTTCTATTATCTGCCCCTCAAGGAGCTTGTTAAATGAGCGCCCAAATAATTGCCACAATGACCTCCAAAGTGACTTGCCGAGGGTGGTTTCATCTGGTTCGCGGTCGGATGGCCCCCGTGCGACTGGCCCGTCAGTGTGCGCTCTCTTTCGCCTTGCTCTGGTGCCTGGGCACAGGCTCGGTTTTAGCTGACGGCGTGGTCTTCAAGCCGCGTTGGCTGGGAGACTTCTATCTTTCGGTTCCCGAAGACTGGCGTGCGTTTTCCGAGTCTCGCAGCGCTGGTTATTACTCCGGAGTCCATCCGTCGCATGGCCCGAGCGAGGCGCAGTTGGAAGCGCACAGCGAGGAGGAACTGATGGTCTTGCCGACCGGCGCGATCATCTGGGGGCTCGAGCCTCCGCCGCGCCGGCATGCCGATCAGGGCTATCTTGGCTTTGCGCTTGAAATGCGCGAAATGGTGCAGTCAGAGGAAGTACGTCAGGCCGAAATTGCCGAGGAAGACGTCTTTCTGGGCGACATTCCAGCATTGAAGATCGTGGTCAAAATCAGCGGTGAGGTCGAACCGGGTTCGGGGGTAGTGCTGACCATGTACATGGTCGCTGTGGTGGAAAAGACCCCGCAACTTGACGGCAGATATCGCATGCTCAACATCATGTTGACGGAGTCCATGTTTGAACAGATGCCCGGTCTGATCGAGCATGTCGTGGCTTCGGTCGATGTCGAGACCCCGCCGCCGTTCGAACTGTCGGCGCTGTTTTCATATGCTGGCGAACACCGCGCGGGCAACACCCGGCCGGTACTGGCTGCAGATGGTTTCTCGGCGATCGGACACATTTTCAACAACACCATCAAGGTCTTCGACGCGCAGGGCCGCCCTCATGCGGAGTGGGATCTGTACGCGCATTTTCCCGATGGCCACGAGGGCAAGCTGCTCGCCGCACTGGATTTGGACTTTCTTGCGGATGGCGCGATTGCCGCGCTGTTCTCCTACTATCGCATGGGGGCCGAGATCCTCGTCTTTGAGCGCGACGGCAGCTTGCGAACCCGTCTGCCGGCGACCGGGCCGCAAGCACAGGAGGGGCAGCGCTTCGATCCCAGCCAGTTGCGGGTGGGCTACGAAGGCCAGTATGTGGTGATCGGGAGTATTTTCAGCGAGGGTGCGGGGTCCACCGGAAGGCCCTTGTATCTTGACACCTTTACGCCAGACGGAACCCATCGCTCGCGTCTTCTCCCAAAGCTGACCACCGGGCGAGAGGGGGGCGGAGTGGCTGCCTTGCCCGGCGATCGGCTGGCCTTGCTGCTTGCTGGGGATGGGGATTTGGGCGAACGAGGGAGCATCGCGGTGCTGGAAGCCTCGGGGGAGATCTCCCGCCATTGGGGCCCCGACGGCGTCGCAACACTGACCGAGCAGGAACCCGAACAAGATGCAGAGTTTCACGGCATCGCCGGCAGCGATCGCAGCGGCAGACTCTACTTGAACACATGGCGCGAACTACGCGTGTTCGATGCCGAGGGCAATCTGCTTGACGTTCTGCCACAGCAGACCTTTCCGTTCCGCAGGTCGGATGGACTTACGATCAGTCCGCTGGGTGATTTGCTCGCCGCCATCCGTCCGCAACACCTCGCGACGATGGAGACTTCCGGTCTGGAAGTGACCCAGCCATCGCTGATCGTGATGCGCTATCGGCACGCGTTGCCAGACGACTCACCGGTTGCAGCGCCTGTTTCAGTGCCAGAGGAGTCGTCAAGGATTTTGCCCGAGGTTGCGTCAGAGAGTTTGTCAGCATTGGCTGCCACGCAGTTCGACTCGCAACTGCTGGCGCTGACCACTGAGGGCCGTCTCACAGTGCGCGCCCTGCGCGCCTTCAATGCGCTGCCTGAGGACGTGGATGCCTTGGCCTTGTTTTATCGCAGACACGAGCTCGATCTGTTCGGCGCCGACGCCGCGCAGATCGCCCGCTGGCGTGATCGTGAGGAAGGGCCGGCGCTATCGGACAATCAGCAGGCACAGCTGGAACGCCTGCATCAGCGCATGGCCGAAGTGCTCGACGTGGCTTCACAACGCGATGCAGCCGAGCGGTGACGGACGTGCCTATCCAATCGACCCTCCGCAGTCACCCGCCGCAACGGCGTGTTGTTCGTCTGAGCACAAGGTGGGCAGCTCGGGTGCTGGTTTTTGCCTGGCTGCTAGGACCATCCGCGTTGCTGGCCGTCGACGAAGTCTTCGGCAGTCTGCCGCCGGCATTTGAGCGGCGCTCGGCTGAACTGACCTCGGACCCCGATGCCGAGGCGCCATCTGATGTAGCGAAGACGGCAATCTGGGTTCGCAGCGACGTCCCCGGTGATTTGCAGCTGTTGGATGCCGCTCGCAGAGTGCTAGCGGAAGATCGCGGCGAATCGCCGGTGATTTTGTACGACTGGTTGCATGCGCTGAAGGACGTGCCGGACGCGGCCTACTTCGTGCGCTCGGTTCCCGTAGCAGGCCAAGCCGGCACGCAACGCTTGTTGCGGGTGCAAGCGGGGCAGGACGTGTTCCTCACCCTGGCCCGTTCTGCCGACCGCGGCAATTGGCAGCTGCAGGCATCGGCGCGGAAGGATTTCGGTATCGATCCGGCTGCGCTGCTGGCCACGGTGGAGAGGCCAGCTCACTGGGTGGAGACGGTTGATCTCGAACAGGAATTGGAAGCGCTGCTGGCGCTGGAGCGAGAGGGATCGCTGCCCCTCGCGCCGCCCGCTGGTTCGAATGCTGCGACACTGCGTGAAGACGGCCTCAAACTACTGGCCGAGGGCGATTACCCTGGTGCTCTCGAACGGCTTGAGCGTAGCCTTGCGCTGGAACCTGATGCGGCGCTGGCCGATCGTGTGGCCCGTCTGCGCGCCTATCTGGGCGTGCGGCCAGTACGGTAGGGCAGTGTAGTGGTGCGTTCTTGATGTGGCTTATATTGAGTACAGCAATTCGGGTTTGCGACCCCCTCCGCGTTGAATGACGGCGGTGCTGATTAGCAGGTTCCTTCCCCTTTGGGGCGGAGGCGGGGTTTCGCGAAGCATCGCTTCGCGCCGCCGGAGCGTGCAGGCTGTGCAAAGCCTGCCCTCCGGACAGGATGGGGATGGGTTTTTTGCAGGCGCTTCGGAGTCCACCCATCCCCACCCCAGCCCTCCCCAAAGGGGAGGAAGCTTCGTTGTGCCAGCTTAAGTGCCACACTGCGTTTAGCACTGCAGTAGGAGATCGATACGATGAGATACCGTCGGTGGCTCACCTTGCTGATTGCCCTGTATGCCGCAAGCCCGACTTTGGCGGTGGCGCAGCCTACGTCGGTTGCGGCGTGCGATGTGGTGCTTGCCGTAGAGCGCCGCGGGGCGATCCACCTGTGGCACGCACGGGAGGGCGTGCGCGAGTTTGTCCAGGGAAGCTGCGCGGCGCTCGACCGTGATGCCAGGCGGTTGGCATATTGCACGCCGGAGCGCGACACCGATCACCCCGGCCGCAATCTGCATGTACGTATGCTCGATGGCAGCGCGACGCGGTGGACGCACACGGCGCGAGCGGGAAGCTTCATCAGCGAGGCGGCCTGGTCGCCGGATGGTCTGCAGCTCGCCTTCATCGAAACCGATGCACAGTATCGAAGTCACGTGATGTTGTGGGCTCCGGGCTCACCAGCGCGTCGTCTCGCCAGCGCACCTGCTGTGGAATGTGATCACTGGTGGAGCCTGGGCTGGCTGGCCGATGGGAGCGCAGTCAGCGTGCACGACATGGAAACCCTGAGCCTGATCGAGCTGGAGGGAAGGCTGCGTGAAAGCCTGCCGCTGTCCGCGCTGATCGACGCTGATCTCAGCATGATCGCCAGCACCGACCGCGTCCTGCCAGCGCCGCACGACACCACCGTGTTCGCCTACACGCGCATGGTGCCGGGAACGGCTTTGTTCGCGCAGGCGATACACGAACCGAACAGCGCGCTGCTCATGCACGACCGCTTTGTGGGGCGCGGCAAGAACTTTCGTTTGACCGCTGCGGATGTCACAGTCATCGATGTCGCCTGGACCCCGGATGGACGCAGCCTGTATTTCAGCGGCTATCTGGATCGTCACGCCAGCGAGAATGACCCCTTTCGCATCTATCGCATCGGCCGCGACGGGCGCGGCATGCGCGAGTTGCTGCGCGGCGAGAGGGTCAGCGTGGGATGTCGTGGCGCAAGCAATTCGGAGGCGATGAAGTGAGCGCGACCAAGAGGCGGAATGCAGCAGAAACTGTTCCGGCTGAACAGGCCGAACCGGAAAGGGCAGCCATGTCCGCCGCTCCAGCCCTGCGCTGGAAGGGCGAAGTGCCGCGCTTTTCGAGCTTTCGCGAAGGGGGCCCGGGACGGCCGGCCAGCCTCACGGTGCTGAGTGGTATCGGCGTATTGCTGATCGTTTTTGGGCAAAGTGCCATCGAGGCAGGCGGCATTTCGGGCGGAGGACCAGCAGCGCTGCTGTTCGGGGTGGTCGTGCTTGGTTTCGTCGCCCTGTGGGTGTTCATCAAGGCGGTGTTGCGTAGCCGCGAGGTGACCTTCGTGGTCGATGCCAAAGGCGTGGCGATCCGCCCGTCGACCCAGCAGCGCAAGCTCGACAAAAAGCTGTTCTGGCTGTCGATGTTGTTGTTCTGGGTGACCTGGCGCGGCGCGATCTGGACCGCCTGGGCGCCGGTCACGCGCTGGAAGGAAGTGCGCAGCATCGAGTACAACGATAGCGCGCGGCAGATCCTGGTGCGGGGCGGGGCGTGGGATATCCGGCTGATATGTAGCGCAGAAAATTACGCGGAGGTTCGAGCCACCCTTCAGGCCCGGAGCAGCGCATGAAGTCCGTTGCCACCCGGCACGCCGCTCGCCCGTAGGGTGACGTATTGGGCGGCGTAGTAACAAAAATTATTGACTTCCTGAATTACCGTTACGACAATAAAAACGATGAGCACGCACATTCTTTGGGACGAAGCAAAGCGGCAAGCCAACCTCGACAAGCATGGGCTGGACTTCACCGACGCGGTAATGGTGTTGGAA
>JAABSN010000191.1 GCA_011390385.1 Thioalkalivibrio nitratireducens
CTCGCCCGCCGCGCGTTGCAAAGGATGGATCTGCAACAACTTTCCGAACGACAGGTCCAGACACTGTCCGGCGGCGAGCGACAACGGCTGGCGCTCGCGACGCTGCTGACGCAGGACCCACCCCTCTGGCTGCTCGACGAGCCTACGAACCATCTGGACCTGCATCACCAGGTGGCCGTCCTCGATCTGGTACGCAACGAAGTCGCGTCCCGGCGTCGCAGTGCGGTTCTGGCGCTGCACGATCTGAACCTCGCGGCGACCTACTGCACCCATCTGGTCCTGATGTATCCGGACGGAGGGATGTGCTGGGGCCGGACCGCCGAGATCTTTCATGTACAGGCTCTGGAACGGCTCTTTCAGCAGAAACTGGCAGTGATCGACACGCCGGAAGGCCCCTGGGTCCGCCCGGTTCCCGGCTCGTGACTCGGTCCATTATTCGAGCTCTGGTCACAGCCTGATTCCGTAAAATGGTGCTGTTACAATCGGGGCACGACCATAGGATCGATGGATGACGATGCAACCCTCGGATGATGGCCCACGCACTTATTTCCTTCTCGGCAACGTCATCCTCGCCCTCGCCGCGGTGATGCTGTTTTTCTTCGGAACCCTGTGGGAACAGTTCGGCATCTGGGCCCTCCTCGTCTGGATGGTGATGGCGGTACTGGGGGTTTATTTCATCTCCCGGAGCAGCGACCCCTCACCGCCCGGCCCGCCGAACTGATCTCGCCGATCCTCCCGAAACAACGATAACTGCGCCGATCCGCCGAAAGCCCCTTCCCGGTCCATGTGAACGAACCTGCGCAGGGTGCCGTGAGGCGAAGCCGAACCGCACCGATGCCACGCCGGCCCAAGCCGAAGCTCCCGGGTCTCCAGCGGCGCAATTCGCTGCGCTCATTGACACCCTACGCGTGTCATCACCTGCGGCGGTTGCGGCCTCGATCACTGCCAGCGAAGCGAAACGGAGAATCGGCTACCGGTGACGATAACAGGCTCGAACCCAGCGCGCGTATCGTCGCCTGTTCCCAATCGTGGCTCCTGCCCCGCTGATAGGTAGAAATACCTACTTGACCCGTAATCGGTTGACATTCGCTTGATCTGGCGTAAAAGATGCGTTCGTGTATTGCTCACCAAAGAAACAAAAAATCATAAAATACTGATCAATACCGGACGGCAAGAGGGTCCATACCGAAGACCCCAACCGTTTCAACAGTGCCCCGTTTACATAATGACAAAAAGAGGAGGAGTGATGATGCGATGGACCTCCACAGCGCTCGGATTTGCCGCGCTCGCGTATGCAACCACCGGAGCGGCCGGAGTACCGAAGGACCTGCCCCTGCCCACCGGCACTCCGGACGCTGACGAAATTGCCGCCCAGGTCTATTTCGTCAACCACTTCTATGCGTTCGACAACTATTCGATCAAGGACACGCGGGACAGCATCACGGTCCTCGTCCTGCGTACCGGGCGTGGCGGTGTCACCGCCAACACACTTTCGCGCTACCTGAACAACGATTATCCGCCCGACGACGAGATCAATGCCAAGGATCTCGCGATCTTTCACTCCGGCAAACTCCGCGGTACAGGGATGTTGATCGTCGACTACACGGATGACGCCCGAAGCCAGACCTACTCCATCTGGCTACCCGCGATTCGCCGAATCCGGCGTTTTGCCGAGCCGGCCCACGATGATGCCTGGGGTGGCAGCGACTTTACCTTTGGCGATGTGACGCTGCGGAAACCGCTGCACGAAGACCACGAACTGCTCGGCACGGAAACCTTCACCGATTGCCTGGGGGCCATGGACGACGTGCGGGTTCGGGAATTGCGCGATCCACCAGCGGCAGCCTGCGACCATCAGGGCAAGGAAGTCTACAAACTGAAGAGCAGCACGAAGTTCGAGAACTGGTGGTATGACGATCGAATCAGCTACGTGGACACACGCACCTACGCCGATTACCGGACCGAATATTTCAAGGACGGAACCATGGTCAAGGTCATCGACCGTCACTGGATCAGTCTGGACCATCCCGACCCACGCGCCCTCTCCTGGGGTTACTGGTATGGGAAAACGCTGGACACCGGTCACGAAACATGGGCGGTGATTCCTCAGGATGTCGTTGAATTCAACAGCGACCTTCAAGAACGTTTCTGGTCGGAGTCGACGCTCGAACGCATCCGGCGCTGACACCCGATCGCAGAATACGTGGACCCGGGGCATTCCAAACCACGTTGTCTTCAGCACGTTGTCTTCAGAACCAGGGAAGTGATGATTAATCCGTCATCGCGAGGAGCGCAGCGAAGTGGCGATCCAGAAGCTGCTGCTCTGGCGAACTCCGCTTGGATTGCTTCGCTACGCTCGCAATGACCAACGGATCAATAGCAATGACGATCGGATTAATCAGTGTTTCCCTGGGATTTCGTCAACCAGGGGGGATTCACATGTTCAGAACAACGAGAATCAGCTGTGCCGTGCTGATCGCATTGGCTGTACCCGGCACCGCGCTTGCCATTGATTTCAGCGGCTACGTCAAGAACGAGACATCCGTCTTCTCACGCTCGGGCCAGGTCACCGGTGCCGCGAACACGATGCTCGACAACCGTGACAGCCACTCCACCGGTGACGTGCTCAAGTTCGAGAATTCGGCGCGCCTGTTCCTGACCGGCGATATAGCCGATAACACGATCTGGCACGCCGATCTCAATTTCATTTATGACACCGAGGCGATCAAGAGCGATTCGTTCGACTATCGGGGCCATGAGCTGTACTCGCAACATGATTACCTGCGCGAACTGTACGCGGAGTGGGCCGACGGTGGCTGGTTGGTCAAGCTGGGCAAGCAGCAACTGGTCTGGGGCCGCGCCGACGGCATCAAGCTCCTGGATATCATCAATCCCACCGATTTCCGGGAGCTGAACCAGAACACGATGGAGGACTCGAGAATCCCGGTATGGATGGGACGTTTCGAACGCGAACTCGACGACAACAAGGGTAACCTGCAGTTCGTGGTATCCCAGTCCGCGGTCAACCGGATTCCCGGCCTGAACCGTGCCGGCGATGCCGGCCATCCATTCGTGATGAAGGGTGTCGATGCCATATCCGGTCAGGTCAATGGATTTCTGAACATCACACCTGCCCTTGGCGGAACCGCGCAAAGCTTCAACAATGCTGCGCAGGGGGGTGCATTCACCGGGGGAATGGCGAACCCGGCCGGGCTGCTACCCTTCGCCGGACTCACGGTCGATGGCTTCGCCAGCGGCTTCTGGGATCCGCAGTCGAATCCTGGCGAGATTCTGCCCGCAACCCCCGAGACCGGGGTGCCGGGGTTCATGCTGCTCAACAACATCACCCAGTGCGGCCTCGATCCCACCTGCACCAGCGACCCCAACGGCAACGATTTCGTGACCAACCTGATGCCGGTTACGGGGACCGGTTTCACCGACACGGACTGGCAGCCGTCGAATCGTACTTCGGCGTTCGAGCACATGCCGAATGCCTCCTTTGCCACTTTCAACACCTTCGCCGGCGCGGGCTTTACCGGCAACAGCGCACGATCGTCCTATGTCGTCGACCGCCCCGATGCCGAAGATGCCAACCTTGGTTTCCGCTTCAAGACCATGACCGATGGGGGCGTCGGATATTCGCTGAATTACCTCTATGGCTACGACCCCAACCCGCACATCGACCTGAGCTGGCACGACTCGATCACCGGCGAAAAACTGGCCGTACAGCGTGCAGCCAGCATGGACCTGGGGGGTGGCGCCTTCGCGCCCGATCTGAGCACCGATCTTGCCCGGGGTGATATCCAGCGCGATCTCAGCGGAGCGAACGCGGCTCAAACCACGTCGGTCCTGTTACGCAACAGCGACGGCCAATTCTATGGAGCGGCGGACCCCACCTTTGGAACCGTGCCGGGGGCCCACAACACCAACCCGGTGGAACTCCGGTTCAACGAGCGGCAGCAGCGCATCCACAATATCGGTGGTTCGTTCGACTATGCGCTGGACACCGAGGCTCTGGGCCCGGTGGTCCTTCGCGGCGAGTTTCTCTATCAGAAGGACACCCGCCAGCCAGTGATCGACAATGTGTTGCTTGGCATCGGGGATCTCTCCAATGGCCTGCGAATGGAAAAGGCCGACATGTTCAAGTACGTACTCGGCGCTGACATCACCGTGATGACCAACATGCTGGTCAGCGGCCAGTTCATCCAGTTTCGCAACCTGGATCACGTGAACGAGAGCGCAACCTGCACGACCCAGAGCGGGATTGCATTCGACTGCTCCCGTTACACCGGCAAGTTCGCGACGATGAATCCGGCCAATGGCCTGAAAGAGGCGCGAAAGAACAAGGAATTCTATTCCCTGTTCTTCTCCAAGCCGTTTGGCCCGAGCCAGCGCGGACGCTGGAACAACATCACCATCTTTGAAGAAGGCGGCGGGTGGTGGAACCGGTTCGATGTCAACTGGTCGTTCACCAGCAATCTGGTCGGACTGTTCGAGTGGAACCACTACTGGGGCGACGACGAGACGACATTCGGACAATTCGACAAGTCATCGAATCTCCAGGTGGGCCTGCAGTACTACTTCTGGTAACGCTTTCCTGATCCATGGCCATGAAGCCGGCGCCGCCTGATCGCGCGCGCCGGCCGTCCTTGGTAACTCCAAACTCTTCATCAGCACGGGAGTCGAGATATGGCGTCCACCCCCCGCCCTCTGCCGCCGGTTCATCCATGGGCCGACGCCTACGCGACCTTCGTGATCCGCTTCCGCTGGGTCATCATCTTTCTACTGCTCGCCGCAACCGGTGTGCTGGCAACACAGATCTCGAAAGTGGATATCCGCAACGACCCGGACACACTGCTTCCGCCAACAAACCGGTACGTGGCCACCAACGACTATGCCGAACAGAACTTCGGCATGGGCAACCTGATGGTCATCGCGGTACGGGTGAAGGACGGCGACATCTTTCAGCCCTGGTTCATTAACAAGATCCAGCAGATCCACCACGAAATGGAAGCGCTTCCCGAGGCGCGCCCCGAGAACTTCATCAACCTCGCCGCCCAGAAGATCAAGTACATGGGTGCCGACGAATACGGGCTGGTGTTCCAACGGCTGATTCCGACCGCAGGCATCAGCACCACGGACCCGGAACAGGCGGCGGAGGAACTGGCGTTTCTGGAAGAGGGGATTCGCAGCAACCCGGTGATGGCCCCGATGCTCGTTTCGATGGAACACCGGGAGACCGGCGAACTCTGCGCCTACGAGGACTACACCCAGGACTTTTGCCGGGCGACAGCGGCTTACATCATCGCGGATTACACCGACGGCGTGAAACAGATGTACCTGCCCTGGGTTCGCGAGGTACGCGACCTCATGGCGGAGCACGCCGAGGATGACCGGGTCGAGGTCCTGGTTGCCGGGGAACCCTACTTCCTCGCTTACATGCTGCTGGATCTGGTACAGAAATGGTGGCTGTTCGTGCTGTCGCTGCTCATTGTCGTCGCCGTGCTCTGGCTTGAGTTCCGCAACTGGCGGGGAGCCATCTTCCCGCTGCTGGGGGTATTCGCGACCATTGCGATGACACTGGGCCTGATGGGCTACACCGAGTTCAAACTCACCACGATGATGGTGTTGACCCCGATGCTGCTGCTCGCCATCGGCATCGGACACTCGGTTCAGGTGACCCGTCGCTTCATGCTCGAACACGCGGGCAGCGGGGACTGTTTCAAGTCGGCTCACATCGCGATCTCGCATACAATCATTCCCGCAACCCTGTCGATCGTCACCGACATGGTGGGGTTCGCGACGCTGGCAACGGTCGACATTTCCTTCTTCAAGGCCTATGCCCTGTTCGGCGTCCTTGGCATGTTCACCCTGCTGTTCACCACCACGACGCTGATTCCCCTGCTGTTGACCGTATTCCCGCCATCGCAGGAAAGCTGCCAGAACAAGCACGGCCATCGATGGGAAGCACGCGTCGGTGGTGGCATCACCCGGATGCTGCTGGGCCCGGGCAAATGGCTTCCCATCGGCATGATCGCGCTGGTGGTGGTGGTGTCCGCCTATCACACACGCTTCTGGGAAGGCACCACGGCCGATCCGTTCCCGGGTGTCGAAAAGGGCATCAACTATGCACGTGCGGCGTTCAAGGAGAAATCGGAAACGTGGCAGGATCTCGAGCGCCTGAACGAGATCATGCCGGGCGTCATCTCCGTGAGCATCCCCATCCGCGGCCGCGACGCGCTCTCTCCCCAATGCCTCGACACCTACTTCCCCGATCATCTGTTCGACATCGAGGACCCAGCCGAAAGGCAGGCCGAATGTCGATCCCATGAACAGGAACTCGGTTGCTGGGATCCGGATCCCTGCGGCGCACAGGGTATCTTCAACGATGCCGAGGTTCTGGGCGATATCGAGC
>JAABSN010000192.1 GCA_011390385.1 Thioalkalivibrio nitratireducens
ACGCCGATGTGTGGCCGTTTCGCCCTGCACACCCCGCGCAGTCGTGTTGCAGCTCGCTACTTCGACCTGCAGTTGCCGGTCGGCGACGTACACGCCCGTTACAACGTGACCCCGGGAACCCAGATCACCAGCATCCTGGCGATACCCGATACACCGGTGTCCTTCGTGTTCTCGCACTGGGGTTTTCACCCTCCCTGGGCCAAAGGGGATGCCCCCACGCCCATCAACATCCGGGCCGAGAAAGCGGCAACCAGTCCGTACTTCCGCGCCGCGTTCGCTCATCGGCGCTGCCTGATCCCGGCGGACGGCTGGTTCGAGTGGCGCAAGACCGAGATGGGGAAACAGCCGTACTACATCACGCTGAAGGAGTCGGATCCGGACGAGGTGGTGTTTTTCGCCGGCCTGTGGGAGCCGGCGGGGGAGGGCACGGATACCTGCTGCGCGATACTGACCGAGCCGGTGTCACCGGACTTCGCGTTCATCCACGATCGCCAGCCGGTGGTGCTGGATCCGGAATGTCGTTGGCAATGGCTGGACCCGGAGCTGTCGGACCGGGAGACGATCAGACAGGTTGCCCGGCGACTGGACCCGGATCGGCTCATCGCCCACCCGGTATCGACCCGGGTCAACCGGCCGGCCAACGACGACCCGGCGCTATTGGAACCGATCGACGATCCCGGATCCGAGGAGCCCTGACCGTGAACACCGATGGGTCTTCCCGCTCATGCAGGGGTGCCCTCTCCCGCGCACCGCATCCGGCTCCCGATGAATCCGCAGCCGATGATCCTCTTCGTCCCCTTTCCCATAGTGGTCGCCGTGCTGGCGTGGTTCCGGTGCGGTTCGGCTTCGCCTCACGGCACCCTACGCAGGTTCTTTCACCCTGACTTGCATGGCCGGCGGCCACCCTGAAAGGTGCAAAGGCGAGCCACGGAAAGCACGGACGGACACGGACAAGGGGGGCGGCCTGCTTCGTCTTCCGTGCTTTCCGTGCCCTTCCGTGGCTGCACTTTCATGTTAATCCATGGTTGCGCCCGTGGCGCCGGTTTGATCGTCTTCCACGCTGCTCGCGCCCAGAGCGGCCCGCCGTGTTGCGGCCTCGACGACGATGCGTTCGCGGATCACCGCATCTGCGGCAAGCAGTTCGTCGAAGTCGCGCGCGTCCAGGAACAGCAGGTGGCTGTACGCGGTGGCATAGACGTCGGCGCTGCGCGGCTGCCGGTCGATCAGGCCCATTTCGCCGAAGAAGGAACCGGGTGGCAGAGGTGTGGAAATTCCGGCGTTGCGGACCTCGAGCGCGCCGGAGGCGATGAAATACATGCCGTCGGCCCGACCGCCTTTCGCGACCACGCGCTCGCCCGGCGTCGCCAGACGCGGCTTGAGCAGCTTGCCGATACGCCTGGCCCTGTCCGACGGGAGATCTGCGAACAGCGTTGCCCGGCGCATCAGGTCGCCGAGCCTCAGACCCAGGTCGAGCGGGGGACGCGACCGGATGCGCGCGCGCCGCTGCTCCAGCTCGCGTTCCAGATGGTCATACACCTCGGTGCTGATGAGCTGTTCCTCGAGCCGTTCCCGATAGTTGGCCGCTTCCATGCGCAATGCTGCCCGCTCGATGTGCTCCGCCGCGAGATCCTCGGCGTATTCCGGAAACTGCACCTGCAGCGCGCCCAGCGCAGCTTCCGCTGCCTGGAGCCGTTCTCCGAGGAGGGCATCGAGGCGCTCGTAGACCGCATCTCCGAACAGTAGTCGCAGGGCAGTACGGTTGTATTCGCGGAGTTCCCCGAGTACGCGCCGGCTGATCAGCAGGGTCTCGAAACCCGACTCCAGGGCGCGCTCGAGCGCGGCGTCGAGGCCCAGTCGGCGATGCAGCCAGAGTGCGATCGTGAACCGGCGGCTACCGACGGCACCGCGCCGGGTTGCCGCGTGCCATGCCGGCAGGCCCTCCGCCCGTACGCGATCCGTCAGTCGATCCGCGGCGGCCGCGAGACTGGCGAGGTGCGACCGGGACACCGTGAGTTCTTCGAAATGCCGGAGGTAGAGTTCCTTCTCGTGGGTGGCCAGCGTCAGCAGGCCGACCCGCAATTGATCGTCGATCGACAGTGCTGTATCCGCCGCGATGGCGTTCGAAGCCATCTCGGCATCGAGCTGCAATTCGGCGGTGGCATGGTCCAGTGTCGACGCGTCCAGCGCATACTGCCGCGCGGTGGCTTGCATCCGCTGGCGGGTTTCCGCCTGTGACAGTCGCAGCACGCGGTCGCGCAGCGCGGCCTCGAGCGGGTCGAGCCGATCGAGGCCGAGCAGGCGCAGCAGTGGTCGAAGCGTCGGCGCCGCCAGGACCAATGTGAAAAACACGAAGCCGACCGCGAGGCCGGCGACCGTTTCCCGCAATTCGATCGGCAGTCCAGGCATCTGGGCGACCGCAAGAGCGAGGACCAGCGTGGTCGCGCCGCGCAGGCCGCCCCAGATGATGACCAGCCTGAAGCGGTGGTCGATGGGCCGCGTAAGACGGGTCCATACAAGCAGCGGCAGTATCGCGTAAAGCACGACGACGCGCGCGAAGATCGCCAGCAGGGCGATGAAAAACACCACGGCCGCATCGAGAGGCGTGAGTTCCGCAATGAGTCGGGCAGCCAGCATCGCGGCCAGGATGAAGATCAGCGAACTGGCCCAGAACTCGATCTGCGTCCAGGTTTCGATCAGGGAGCGCCAGTTGTGCCGGGTCAGCCGTAGCGGTCCGTAGGCGGCGACCGTGAGCGCGGCGAAGACGACGGCCACGACGCCTGAGACCCCACCGTAGACCTGGGCGACGGTGTACGACAGGTAACAGAGTGCGAGGGCGGCGGTCGCCTCCGACGTAGTGTCACCGCCGAGCCGTGGCATGACCCAGAGCGCGGCCCGACCCATCAGGAACCCAAGTACACCGCCGCCGACGAAACCGGTGGCGAACTCGATCGCGATGCTGCCCCAGTCTGGGGTACCACTGCCCAGCATGATCGCAATCAGCGTGCTGAACAGGGCGATGGCGGCGGCGTCGTTGAGCAGGCTCTCACCCTGCACGAGCGTGGTCAGCCGCTTGGGCGCTCCCAGGTCGCGGAAGATTGCGACGACGGCGGCAGGGTCGGTCGTCGCTATGATCGCCGCGAGCAGCAGACTGGCCAGCAACCCGATGCCGACGCCGCCGTGGACCGCAAGGCCGATCACGGCGGTGGCCACAAACACCGCGACCACCGCCATCAACAGTACCGCCCAGGCCTCCTCGATCATCCGCCGCACGTCGATCACGAGTCCCGCGGCGAAAAGCAGCGGCGGGAGGAAGATCGCGAGGAAGATGTCGGGTTCGAGGCCGAGGCTCGTCATCCCGGAGAGCAGGTCGCCGATCGGCCCAAGGCGTGAATCGGGGGGAACCGCCACCGCGAGCAGACCGATGGCCATGCCCAGCAGGGCCAGCAGGACTGTGTGTGGTACCTTCAGCCGTTTGGCCAAGGGCACGAGCAGGCTCGCCAGGAGCAACAGGACGGCAGCGGCGAGAACCGGAAGGAGCGGGTCGTGCATGGGGGCGGGCGCCGTCGCTCGTGCGGGGATCGACCGCGCTACTCTACGATATCCAACACGGTTGCGCGACGATCAGGCTGGTCCCGCGTTTCGTTCCGCAAAAGGTGTCGGGCGGAGGGTGTTGAACATGCACGGTTCAGAGGAGATGGCAATGGAATTCTTTGCGACGGCCCGTATTGGCGCCGACGCCGACCTGCTGAAGAGCCAGGTGACGCTGGAGCGTCTTCCGGAATGGTGTGCCTCCATCGACACAGTGCTGGAACAGGCGGGTGACAGCGGTCGCATCTACTGCGTGTGGGGCGAGTTCGCGGTGCACCGCGAGACGATCCGCGGCGGGCTGCGATTTACCCTTCCAGGTTGTCCAAACGCGCTCGCATGGACCATCACCACCGGTCTGCCGCCGGAGCCGGACGCCGTTGTGATTCATTGCACCATCAACCGCAGGCAGCACGACCCGGACTTCATCGAGACCATCGAGGCTTTTGTCGACGACTGGCGACGGGGGCTCGAGACAGGTCTGAATGCCTAGCCGAAGGGGTTTTCATCTTCGACACAAACACCGCATCGGATCTGGATGTCGACCGGGCGGAGGCGGAATCGAAAACCTGACGTAGACTGGAGGCTATCCCGCCCAGGCAGGACGAGATGACGCTATCGATCTGAGCGCTGGCCAACGGCGGCCGCCGTGCCATCACTCATAAACGATCGGTGCGCCGGAGCGAACACCGAACGCTGGTTCCGGCATCGGCGAGGAGCGGGCCCCGACCATCGAAAAGGTGGTTTGTATTTGCCTATACTCTGGCGAAGAAGGTTGGGTGTCGCGAATTTTTGCCAGGAAGCGCTTCCGGGGAAGCCGTCCACAATCCCCAGCCAGTGGTGCCGTTTCGCCCGTTGACGCCGCCTCACTGGCACGAGTACCGCACCGCAGCCCTGCCACGGACTCCCGGAGAGGCGCAATGTTCCTGTCTTCCGCGCGAGCAATACTGATCGGCGTCGGCCTCTGTGCCGCCGCCCCCACCCTGTCGGAGACGTCGGCGTCGACGGTTCAGGAGATTGAGGCTGGGGAGCTTTTCCCTCTGGTCCCCGGTGCAAGCACGTTCGCGGTGGTGGATGGAGACGGAGAGGGACGCCAGGTGGAGCTGGAACTAAGTTCCGCAGACGGTGAAGGCCGCTGGGAAGTTCGATTTGGCGACTACAACATCCTCCATCTTTTCGAGCTCCGGGATGGCAGCGTGCTGCTCACCGGTCTGGACATACTGACGGAAGGCCAGACCGTGCTGTACGAGCCGCCCGTGGTGCTGCTTCCCAACAGGATCGTGCCCGACCGGACATGGAGCGCCTCTGGCTGGGCTACGGTCGTTAACAGAGAGACGCAAGAGGTTTTACACGAGGGCAAATACCAGCACCGAGTTTTGCCCATCACTCGAGAGCGGTTCGCGACTCCGGCGGGTGACTATGAAGGTTTTCTGGTGCCGATCGAGCAGACCGTCGACCTTGAGGCTCAGGCGGTGATCCGGTTGTGGCTTGACCTCGGCTTCTTTCCCGGCAAAGGTCTGGTGAAACGTTCCATGAAGTTCGTCGTCGACAAACCCTTGTGGTTCGGCTCGACCACACGGCGTACAGCCGATCTCGTCCGTTAGGGCAAGGTTTTGCCAGCTCAGGCAGGGATGACCAGCATTTGAAGACCGGCCCCAGGGGAGTGGTCTGCCCCTGAAGGGTGGTCTTCTTCAGGAGGGCGTGGCTGATTGCTTTAATGCAATTTTGGCTGCCTCATAGGCTAGCTCGATGTCGGCGACGTCGGAGACTTCCGGCGCCCCGCGGCGGCCGGCTTCGGCGATGATGACGGCGTGATCAAACAAGGCGTCGCGGTGGCTGGACAGGCGGACGTTGACCGCGAGCCGCGCAATGGTGCGGAGCATCTGGATAATGACTGCGGGGTGGGTAGCCCCGGCTTGCCGGATCTGGTGGAAAGCGACGTCGATGAAGCCACGGAAGCTCGACGCTCCGCCAACCACGCGCACCACGCCGGCCTTATCGCAAAAGACCTCAGGCTGGAGTTCCCTCCGCATCAGTTCGCTGAGCGCAGCGCCCAAACGATCGATAACGGCAATGGCGGTGAAGGGGTCGTTGATGCCCGACGAAAGCGCACGCACGGCGATTTCGATCAGGTGGCGGATCGAGAACTCCAGATCCTGGACCGGCGTGCGCTCTTCGCCGACCAGGATCGCACCTTCGATTTCGGTCGCCAAATCCGGCTTGAGCATGTGCCCCGGATAGATATCGGCCTTTTGCGATCCGCGAATGACGAATTGACCAGCACGGAAGTCCAGGCGGACCACCGCCTTGTGCCGGCAGGCGATTTCCACGAGCCGCTCATAATTGATCGTCTGCACATAGCCTTCGCAGGACAGCCACAAAGTCGACGCGCGTTCATCGAAGTTGGCCGGCAGTACGTCGTCCACCTTCGGCCGCTTGACGAGCGATTGACCTTCGTCCTTCGCCGGCACCAGGCGTGAAATCGAAGCCCGGAGATCTCTGTCGACACGCCGGATTGCTGTATCGGAAATGATCGACCGCGCTAAAATGTGAATAAAGAACAGCAGCGCGAACAGGTTGATGAGCGCGAGCGCTGTGCCGAGCGTGACCGCAATGTGCGGCACCGCGGAAAAGTCGAGTTCGCTGTTGAGGGTGCGCAGCACCAGCAAGCAATAAATGATGGTCATCAGGAAGATGCCGAACACGAGCTGTGTGCGGAGATCGCCCATGAAGTTTTGGACCAGTCGTGGTCCAAGCTGACTGGCGGCAAGCGTCAACACCACCATGGTGATCTATATGACGAGTGTGGCCATCGTGACCATTGAG
>JAABSN010000193.1 GCA_011390385.1 Thioalkalivibrio nitratireducens
ACCGGTCACTGTGCATTCGCAGGAGTCAGTTGCCAACGTTCGATGCGCAAACGGAGGCGCATATCCTCGCGACGAAGCTCCACCGAAGCGGGCATCGCCTCAGGGCCCGCATCATCAAAGACGCCATAGGCGATTTCCCATCCATCCTGGATCAGTCTTCGCGGCAGGCCGTCACTGCCAGCACGCAGGTCGAAGGGCACCCCCGGCCGCGCCATCCCCCGAACCCAGTAGACCAGGCCACTCACGGGGAGGTCGCGCCCCGTCACCAGCCGCGTCAGGGCGTCCGGATCGTCGGCTGCGAAGCGTTCACCCTCGCGAGTCACCAACAGCGCCTGAGCACCCCCGAGAATCAGGCGGCCACCCCCTCGGCCCATCGGGCCCGAAAGGTCAATCACCTGCCGTGTTCCCTCCGTCCGCCAGTTGAGCTGGCCGCTCCAGGTTTCCGCCGGCAACTCAAGCGTCAGGCGCCCAACGAAGCGCCAATGGCTGAAAGAATTCAGTCTGGCCACACGCGCATCGAACGCTGCATCCGCGACCGCCGCATCGTCGGCGATTTCCGGCGACACCGCGCAGCCCGGGAGGCTGATCAGGACAAACGCCAACGCCAACCAGACAACGATGACCGAGGAACGCATGAAGGTCATCCGCGCCACCGCACCCGGAATCCGACCGCGGAAACAGCCTGCGGTGTTCAAAATCCAAGCTCGCGCTTCACGCGAAGCAGCCGCTCGTGCTCGGGATCCTGCTGCAACGCCTCTTCGATGACCGCTCGGGACTCTTCCTGGCGGCCCAGTTCCCAGAGCACGACGGCCAGATTGCTGGCGATCTCGCCATCCTGAACCAGCGAATGAGCCCTTTCGAGGTGGATGACCGCCTCGTCGAGACGGCCCAGCCGATACAACACCCAGCCGTAGCTGTCGACGATCGCTGCATCGTCCGGATTCTGTTCGTAGGCCCGAGTGATCAGATCGTATGCCTCCTCGTAGCGGTCAGTACGATCGGCCAGCGTATAGCCCAGCGCATTCAGCGCCGAAGCGTTATCCGGGTCCGTTTCCAGGATGGTACGAAAATCGTCCTCCGCCGCAGAAACATCACCCGCACGCTCGTGCACCAGGCCGCGCAGATAGAGCAGTTGCTCGGACCGCGGAAACTGTATCAACCCATTGGCCAATCGCTCCAGAGCCTGGTCCAGTTGTTTGCGTTCGCGCAACAGGTTGGCCTCGCCGAGGTAGGCGCGAAGAGCAACCCCCTCATCCGGGTCTTGCTGCAACCGGTCGTACAACTCCCGCCCCGCGGACAATCCATCGAGCTCCGCCGTCAGGCGGGCGACCCGCAACCGCGCGTCATCGGAATGCTCACCACCCTCCACTGCCTGGTAGAATCGCCGCGCGCCATCGAGATCACCGGCCTGTTGGTTCAGACGACCGAGGTAATAGTTGGCATCGTCGACACGCAGGCCACCGGTCAGCAGCCGTTGCAGGTATTCCTCGGCGAGATTGAAGCGGCCTGCCTCCAGACTGAGCAATGCGGTCGTCAGAAGCAGATCCCCGTCTTCCGGCGCAAGGGCGATCAAACGGTCGAATTCCGGACGAACGCGCTCGAAATCCTCGGCATCGACAAGGGCACGCGCATAGGCAAGGCGGACATCGCGCCGGTCCGGATGCGCATCCACCGCGGCTGCAAGCGCCGCGATCGCGGCATCCGGATCTTCGAGTTCGGTCAGGCTGCGCGCAAGGATCAGGCGCAACTGGACGGCATCGGGGAACCGGTCAATTCCCGTCTGGGCGGTATTGCGCGCGCGGTGGAACTCCTCGAAACGAAGGGCAAGCTCGGCGAGCGCCTGCCAGGCCGCCGGCTGTTCCGCATTGGCGGCGACTAACCGCTCCATGGCGAGCAGCGCAGTATCCCGATCTTCCGCCTGCACCAATAGCGACGCGGTTACGCGGAAACTTTCCTCGTCATCCGTCTGGTCGACGATGCGTTGCAGCAATTCGAAGGCCTCACGGTCTTTCCCTTCGTTCACTCTCAGGACAGCCGCAACCTGCATCGCCTCCATGTTGCCGGGCGCGAGCGCGAGCCAACGTTCGGCCGCCCGCAGCGACCGCGGACGATCGCGGGCAAACAGGGCCAGGCGGGTTGCCCTCTCCGCGATATCCACATCCGCACTCCGACTGGCTGCATCCAGGTAATACCTGCTCGCCTGATCGTAGTCACCAGCCTGGGCGGCAAACTCGCCGGCCAGCAGGCTGAACAGCAGATCGGCCTCGGTGTCCTTAACCGCACCGGCATCCGCTATCGAAAGTATTGGCGGAACATCGATATACTCCGCCCCCGACGCATTAAGGTGGCTTTGCGCGCAGCCGAGCAGGAGCACTGCGGGCAGCGCAGCGGCGAGTACTCGCGGCATGATCAATGGTTTCCACATGATATCGCTGGGTTGGACGGATAACGAGTGCAACGGGTTCCAACAGGATTTTGCTGCATCCGCCATCTTGCCCCCACTGTATCGAATAGCGCCAAGCAGTACACTACCCTGTCAGTAACCTCAGGTTAACGCGGAAACACCGTACACGATGCTGTTCACTCTGGGAATCAATCACAAGACAGCCCCGGTCCAGGTCCGCGAACGCCTGGCTGTGAACGATGTGCAGCTGGGCGAGGCGCTGGACTCACTGCATAGCGGAGTGAAGCTTCCCGAAGCCGCGATTCTGTCCACCTGCAACCGCACCGAGATCTATTTCCGCGAACGCGATCGTGCCGGCGAGGATCGTGTGCTCGACTGGCTCGGTGGATTTCACGGTATCCGCCGTAACGAGCTCGAGTCCTACCTGTACCGGCATCACGATAACGAGGCGGTACTGCATACCTTGCGCGTCGCCTGTGGCCTGGATTCCATGGTGCTTGGAGAGCCGCAGATCCTTGGACAGATGAAGAGCGCCTATCAGCACGCGCATGCTGCAGGCACCCTCGGGTTATCTCTGGAACGGCTTTTTCAGCACGCTTTCGCAACCGCCAAGGATGTCCGCACATCGACGGCTATCGGGGCCAGTGCCGTGTCGGTGGCCTTCGCTGCGGTCTCTCTCGCACGGCAGATTTTCGGGGATCTGAAGCCTCTGACCGCACTTGTGATCGGGGCGGGCGAGACCATCGAACTGGCGCTGCGTCACCTCGTTGGCCACGGCATCGGGCACGTGATCGTTGCCAATCGTACCGTTGAGCGGGCACACACCCTGGGTGATCGCTTCCGGGCGGAACCGATTGCCCTCAACGCCCTGCCCGATTATCTGCACCGCGCCGATATCGTGATCAGTTCCACCGCGGCACCATTGCCGATCCTTGGCAAGGGCGCAGTGGAACGGGCGATCCGCAAGCGGCGGCACCGGCCGATGTTCATGGTGGACATCGCCGTCCCCAGGGACATCGAACCCGAGGTCGGCGATCTCGAGGACATCTACCTGTACACGGTGGATGACCTTCACGAGGTCATCAATGACAACATGGCTTCCCGCCAGGCAGCGGCGGAGCAGGCTGAACAGATCATTGCCACACGGGCGGACGAATTCATGCGCTGGCTGCGTGCCCGTGACTCGGTCGAGAGTATCCGCCAGTTGCGCGAGCAGGCCACGGCCATCCAGCACGAGGCGCTGGCACGGGCCGAGGCCCACCTGCGCGCCGGGCGAACACCGGAGGAAGTCCTGCATCAGCTTGCCCATACGCTCACCAACAAGCTGATGCACGCGCCGTGCAAGACGCTGAACACCGCTGCTCATGAGGGCGATACCGAGCTTTTCCGGGCTGCGCACCGGCTGTTCCTGTTACCTGATGGCCAGGACGGGGAATCCCGGGACGATTCGTGAAGGAGTCGTTCCAACGCAAACTGGAGGGCCTATCCGAACGCCACACCGAGATCGCCGGCCTCCTCGCCGCACCGGAGATCGCGGCAGACCCGGACCGTTTCCGGCGGCTCTCCGTCGAATACAGCCAGCTCGAACCAGTAGCCAGCGCGTGGAAATCCTGGGTCGAAAACCAGCGGGAGCTCGATGAGGCACGAAGCATGCTGTCCGATCCAGAACCGGGCGTCCGCGCGATGGCAGAGGATGAAATCCACCGCTTGCAAGAGGATGGTGAGCGACTCGAGCGCGCTTTGCAGACGCATCTGGTGCCGCAGGACCCGCACGACGAGGCCAACACCTTTCTCGAAATCCGCGCCGGAACCGGTGGCGACGAGGCCGCGATTTTCGCCGGAGACCTGCTGCGGATGTACACCCGGTATGCCGAGCAACGCAACTGGCAGATGGAGATCCTCAGCGCGACCGAGGGCGAACATGGCGGTTACCGGGAAGTGATCGTGCGCGTGGTCGGACACGCAGTGTACTCGCGCCTGAAGTTCGAGTCGGGAGCGCACCGGGTGCAGCGGGTGCCGGAGACCGAATCGCAGGGCCGCATCCATACCTCGGCAGCCACGGTCGCGATCCTCCCCGAACTCGACGCGGTCGAGATGCCGGAGATCAACCCGGCGGACCTGCGCATCGACACCTACCGGGCCAGCGGTGCCGGTGGTCAGCACGTCAACCGCACCGATTCCGCGGTACGCCTGACCCATCTTCCCACCGGCATGGTGGTGGAATGCCAGGACGAGCGTTCCCAGCACAAGAACAAGGCGCGTGCCATGAACCTTCTGGCGGCACGCCTGTACGAGGCCGAACGCAGCCGACAGGCCGCCGAACAGAGCGCGGCGCGCAAGAGTCTGGTGGGCAGCGGCGATCGCTCCGAGCGCATTCGCACCTACAATTTCCCGCAGGGCCGGGTGACCGATCACCGGATCAACCTGACCCTGTACAAGCTCGACGATGTGATGGCGGGCAACCTTGATCCGCTGATCGATCCTCTGACTCATGAATACCAGGCCGAGCAACTCGCCGCACTCGCCGTCGACTGAACCCGCAAATATCGAAAGCCTGCTTGCCGAGGCACGCTGTCGGTTGCGGGCGGCCGGAATCGAAGCGGCCGGGCTCGAGGCGCGACTGCTGGTCGGGTACCAACTGGACATGGACGCCGCCGGACTGATCGCACATGGCGAAGACGTTCTTTCCGACGCTCAGATCGATGCTGCCCGATCCCTGATCGCCCAGCGCGTGAGTGGCAGACCCATCGCCTACCTTCTGGGACAACGCGAATTCTGGTCGCTGCCCTTGCGCGTCGATGAGCGCTGCCTGATCCCCCGTTCCGACACCGAGTTGCTGGTGGAGCATGCCCTGGGCAGGCTGCACGAGGGTCCTGCACGGGTGATCGATCTCGGCACCGGATCCGGGGCGATCATCCTGGCCCTGAAGAACGAACAGCCGCAGATCGAGGCATGGGCCAGCGATGCCAGCCCCGGCGCTCTGGCCATCGCCAGCGCCAACGCCAGGGATCTTCACCTCGACGTGCATTGGCTCCAGGGCCACTGGCTGGATGCCCTGGCTCCCCGGCCTTGCTTCGACATGATCGTCAGCAACCCACCGTATGTCGACCCGTCGGACCCGCATCTGCAGCAGGGCGACCTCCGTTTCGAACCGCGTACTGCTCTGGTTGCCGCTGACGGCGGGCTATCGGATCTGGCAACGATCGTGCGGCAAGCGGGCCAGTGCCTGCGTCCAGGCGGATGGCTGCTGCTTGAACACGGCCACACCCAGGCACCATCGGTCCGCCGACTGCTCGAAGAACAGGGGTTCGTCGCCATCGCCAGTCACCGAGATTCCGCCGGGCACGAGCGCGTTACCGAAGGGCGACTTCCCGACGAGTGAAAATCCGACGCAATCCTGTTTTCCGGCAATCGCCTTGGCGGCCAAGATCTCTCAGCCCCAATGAACCCACTTCGCAAATCAGAAACTGGTGGTCAAAACGATCGTCGTTCGGCACCAACGAGTGGCGGTTCCTGAGATGGGGACGCCAGTGACCGCGCCTGACAGATAAGGACGGGGAAATCCGGTCGGAAAATCCGTCAAACCGACGATTACAGCCACCGGAAACGTCAGCCGCGTGTACCCGAATGCGCGGCTCCGGACGGGTGCCAGATACTCTCTGGTCCATCCGAGCAAGGGACACCAACTGTGACAGGTACCGGCCCTTATGGAAAGCTTTCCATAAGGGTCGACTGCCGTCTCATCGCCACGTCAAGTGTCGAAGACGGCCCACGGCAATTCTTCCTGAATACTTCACCAACGACGGCCCATGGCAGATGTGCACGTCGGTCTTCAATCCAGCCCGGCTGACAGCCAGAACCTCGATGATCGGACAGGCCGTCCCACCGTGACCTAGCGACCAAAGTCGTCGCCTTGCTTCT
>JAABSN010000194.1 GCA_011390385.1 Thioalkalivibrio nitratireducens
ATGGTCTGGATGTCGTTGCCCGAGGTGCGGCGGTTCACGTTCACTTCAACGCAGCTCGAGAGGTTGTCGACGGCATCGGCCTGGCTCTTGTACCAGAGACGATAGTGCAGGGTCGGCGGGGTGATCGCACCCTGGTTCGCATACCATTCAGGGGTGTTGGTGTTGATGACATTGACAATGGTCGTGACGGTGTCGCTAACGACCACGTAGGGGAACAGCAGGTCGGTCGACTGCGCCTGACCGGCGGCGCCCATCGCGAATGCTGCAGCAGTCGCGATAGCCAGCTTCTTGGTTTTGAAATTCATGATTTCGGTTCCTCTTGACTTAAATTAATCCGTTTTCCGGAGCGGAATTGGCTCGAGGCCAATTGGATAATAGCTGATGAACAGCAGTACTGCAATAGATTTCCGTGCCATGCACTGCGTAAAAAACAACACCTTGATAAAAATGCCACAGCCTCGATAAGAACGCAAGGGCCAATGGTACCAACGAAATCCCGCCGTCATTGCCGTAGGTGCCGCGGAGCCGTGTCGTATCCCGACAACAGGGCGTATGCAGAACGTACAACAGAGCGCACTTTAGACGCAAATCAATGCTCAGCGATCGCCGACCGAATCCGATGAGGGCGCTTCGGACCCAAGCCCGATATCATTCCCGTGCAGCATCCGCAAACCCTTCATGCGCCGCTTGAGTTCTTCGCCCACGGCCCGCAGTTCATGTTCGTCGACCATCACCCGCGGCGTCATCATCACCAGAAGTTCGGTGCGCGTCCCGCCCCGGTTGGTGGTCCCGAAGAGGTTGCCGAGTACCGGGACGGTATGCAGACCGGGAACGCCGGAGCGGCCATCGGAGCGATTGTCGCGGATCAACCCACCAAGCACAATGCTTTCTCCGGAACGAACGGCGATCCGGCTTTCGACATTGCGCTGCAGAAAGCTGCGCTGACCGGTCGCCGAATCGACGGGCCCGACGTCGGTCACATCCTGAAGGACATCCAGCGTAATCAGGCCACCGGCATTGACCGACGGCGTGACTTCTAGAATGACCCCGGTGTCACGGAATTCGATCGATGATGTCCGGACCCCGCCGTCAGTGATCGTCTGCTGCGACAATACGGGTTGCTTGTCGCCGACCTGGATGCGCGCGGTATGGTTGTCCAGCACCATGATCGTCGGGTTGGAGAGCACGTTGACCAGCGACTTCTCGGCCAGCGCGTTCAGCACCGCGCGGATCTCTCCGGCAGGGTTGGCAACGGAAAACGAGAATCCCGGTTGCCGTGCGCCGATATCGCCCGACGACTGCAGGTTCAGCAACCCCTCCCCGGTATATCGGCCGGAGCTCGTCGTGAAGAACCATTCGAGCCCGTAGCGGAGTTCATCGACCAATGTGACCTCGACGATACTGGCCTCGATCATGACCTGCGCCGGCATCCGGTCCAGGCGCTGGATGGCGCCCTCTATTTTCCGGTAATCGCGGTGCGGGGCCAGGATCAGCAACGCATTGTTGCGTTCATCGGCCATCACCCGAACCCGGTCGCCCAGTTGCGTGATGGCGCCCGGGCCGTCCCCGGGCGAAGCGGACCGCGACAGGCGGGTATCCGCATCCGTGCGCGACGAATCGTCGTCCCCCTCACTGATCCGCGTAGGGGTCAGACCCGGCGCCACGCGCCCTTGGGGTTCGGACCGGGATCGCGGAGCCGCCCCGTCGCCGTACAACCCGCTCAACAGATCCGCGAGATGGGTTGCCGACCCGTTCTGAACGGGATAGACATACAACCGCGACTCCATCGAGTTATCGAGCGGGCGGTCGAGCCGCTCGATCCACACCCTGACCTGATCAAGGTAGCGCGCGCGCGGGGTAACGACCAGAAGACTGTTCAGCCGCTCGACCGGCACGACGCGGATTGCGCCCGCCAGTGGCCCGCCCTCCTCGGTTTCACTCAGCAGCGTCGACAGCGCGTCACTGATTTCGCCGGCCGCCGCATGCTCCAGCGGAAACACGCCCACCGACATTCCCGCGAGGTAGTCGACATCGAAGCTGCGGACCAGTTCCAGCCAGCCCTCGAGCTGGCTGCGGGTCCCCGCAAGCATCAACAGATTGCGCGCGGCGTCCACGCGCACCAGCGCGTCCTCGGGCGCCACCGGGCCAAGAATGCGCGCCATCTCGGCAGCCCCGACGTAGTCGAGGGGAACGATGACCAGACTGTGCCCCGGTGGCAGCGCTCCGATCCGCCGCGGCACGGACCCCAGTCCGCCCACGATTCCCGGAGGCCCGATCCGGAACACGCCGTTCGGGTCCTGAACCATGACCGCGTTGTTGACACGCAGCATCGAGTCCAGCAGATCCGGAAGCGCCTCGCGTTCCACGGGAGCCCGTGTCTGGAAGGTGACGCTGCCATCCAGCGGTCCATCGATACTGTAGGGCAGTTCCAGAAGGTCCCCGAGTATCGCCTGGACCACATTGTTCAACGGAGCGTCGACAAAGTTCAGCGTTACCGCGTCACCCTGTATCTCGACAGGCTCGGTTGGCGGCGGCAGGCGGACCGTCGTGTCATTGCCCGGAAACAGCCGGGGATCGGCAGGCCCGTCCTCGCGCGATGGTTCGTCAACCGTCTCGAACGTCCGATCCGTTCTGGCTCCATCCTGTCCCGAGCGCGCCGATGCGAGCAGTTCTTCTCCGAACGGCGGCAGATCCGGACCGCCCGTTGTCGCGCAACCGGCAATGGCCAGGCAGATTCCCGCCACTCCCAGCGCACGGAACAGCATGCGTCGGGAGATTTTCTGAACGTCGATCATGTAGTGCCCGTCCTCTCGTCGTTCGTTGGTTTCAGTCCGGGACATACATCGTCCCCGAGGAAACGCCTCACATCCAAAAATGCGCTCAGCGCTTCCCTCAGCGTTGCCCCTCCAACGCTTCATTCCTTATACGCGGACGAGGTAATCGCAAGCTCCGCTCCGCGTCCCCACGCCGGAACACGGCAACGTCTCCCTGTACCGCCGAGAGACGCCAACCGCCCAGTTCCTCGCCCAGGCGCAATGTCTCGGCGCGTCCCTCTGCGTCCCGAAACAGGATACCCCCCTCGGTTGCGCCGCCCACCACGCCAATGACTCTGATATCGGCCAGCGGATCCTCGGCCGGAGCCTCAGCCTGTGCGGGTGGTGCCGAAGGTCGTCGTGATTCCCAGAACAGCGGACGGGCGAGGATTTCATCGACCGGCGGCCTGATTCCGATTTCGATATCGGGAATCCCGATCCGGGCCGGCTCCACCGCCGCGGGGGGCGCCCACTCCAAACTGCCCTCGCGCAGCTGCAGGCCCAACCACCCGGCAACCAGCACGTTGGCCAGCAGCAATACGATCAATGGCGTCACGCGTGGAAACAACGTCACGGAACCAGGCCCGCGAGCGCGACATCCAGAAGAACCTGAACCCGCTGCTCGATGCCACCCCGACCCCGTAGATCGTTCGGCGATAGTACCACTCTCTCGATGCGGATCGTCGGCTCGTTGTCCTGCAATGCGGCAAGGGCAGAGACGACCTGTGGCAGCGTACCCGAGGCGACAAAGGTCAGACGTTCGGTGCGGAACCCTTCGTATTCCCGGCGCGGCTGCTCCTGACTGCGTTCGATCGAGACGCCGGAATCTCTCAGCTTCTGCTGCACCAATGGCAGCAGATTCACGCGCCCTCCTTCCCCGGGCCGGCCATTCTGTGCAAATCGCCCGATGTTGCGGTCGACCCGATCAGCGAGACGCTCGAGTTCCTGTGCGGCTTGACGCAAGCCCTCGAGGCGGGCAATCCGCTGCTCATGATGGCTCACGGTCATTCGGTAGGCGTCGTGGCGGCGATCGACCTCCGCCAGCAGCGCTCCCAGGCCCAGCGCCAGAAGACCGGCAACGCCGGACACGATCAGCCATGCCTGCATTCGTGGAGCGATCATCCGTCGGCTTCTCCCGAACGCAGCTCGAATTCGATCTGAAAGCGCTCGCGGCCGGTACTGGTGTCCCGGGAAATCGCCCCCGGGCTCCGGACTGCTGAAAACTCGGGGACTTCGCGCAGCGACTGGAGCAGCTGAGCGGTGTTATCCCCCTGGCCCTGAACCTGCACGCGACGCCCCTGTTGCTGAAAAGTCCGGACAAAATCGGAGTCCGGGAACACGCTGGTGACACGATCCAGCGTAATGATCGGGTCGGGCGTCGCATCGAGCAACGCCCTCAGCGATTCGAGCTGGCGCACCCCCCGGAGAAGCCGCTCACGGTGACCACTTGCCGCGCTGACCTCTTCCTGCAACTGCCGCAGGTGTGACGCCGCCTCCTGCATGTGCGCGCGGGTCTGCCACACCGGCCGGAGCAGCGCCCCCAGCAACAGGACAAGCAACGACAGTGTCAGCACCAGGGTCAACCATCCGCGCACACGTCTGCTGCGCTGGCGGAGCCGCTCTCCGAAACCCGGAAACGGAACCCCTGGCGCAGCCCAGAGTTCCCGGGTTGCCGAACCGCCATCGCCACCCCGGCGTCCTTCGAACCACTCTCGAGCGTGGCTCTCCCGGGTCAGAAAGAGTTCCAGACAACGCCAGCCGCCAGGCTCCGGGGCCAGTTCGCGCCAGGTCCAGAGCGTTGCATCAAACGCAAATGGACTGACGGCACGCACTTCCCATTCCGCCGCGCGCCGGAGGTCATGTTCGCCGCCCGGAATCCGCAACGTACTACGCAGAATCAGGTCCGGGTCCAGAAGGTGGGCAACGTACTTCGTCTTTCGGGCCTTCGTCGAGGGAACCAGGCTGTCCGGCGGCCGATATCGCCAGACCCCGCCCTCGTGATCGACCACACGGACGACGGGACCTCCGGTGGCGATACCCCACCGGGCAAGGTCTGTCCAGACGAGACGGAACGCCTGCTGCAGGCTTGCCCGTATCGATTTCAGCTTCCCGAAAACGATCCCGCTCAATCCGTGTTCCTCTCCGGCCGGGACGCCACGGGATCGGTGCGCAGGACCGACACTCCAAGCTCGCCGCCTGATTCGGGATCGCGCTGCATCCAGCGCGACTGCGACCAGGTACGCCCATTCCACGCCAACTGCACGTCCACACGAAATGCGTTGCCGCCGGCCCCGCCGGCGCCTCGGACAAGCCCTCCCAACCTGCGGTCGAGAGCCGCGCCTCCCGCGAGGGGATTGCCGGACACCTGCATGTCGTCCTCCATCAGCGCCGCGTCGTCTCCCGAAATCACCAGCAATACCTCATGCGGCGCCGCACGCGGATTGACTTCCGCATGGCGGGAATAAACCGTTACCAAACCTGAAACTTTATCACGCAGGTCCCCTGTGATTCCAGGCACCAGCGCCAGATCCTCGATGACCCGGAACGGGCCCCGATAGGTTTCCATAGCCTCCCGCCGCCCCGATCCAGGCCCTTCGCGGTATTCGAGAACAGCGTCCGCCAACGACTCGGCCTGTGCATCGTCGAGCCCCCCGCCCCGGACAAAGAGCCGAACGAGGGTATCCGGCAGCGCATGATTCAGATCGATGAACCCGCTGGCCGGAAAGATCCGGATCGCGACACGCGCGGGACCGATCTCGACGGTCTCGACACCGCGTTCCGACGGCATACCCAGCCAGGCGACCCGCGCGGCTCCAAGAACGAACCCTGCATCGAGGAAAGCCCGTGCCTCGGTTTCCGCACGTTGAAACTGGGTGGCCTGGGTGTTCAGACGACTGGTCTGCGACAGACCCATCACCAGAATGCTGAGAGCGGCCACCACCCATAGCACGACGACCAGGGCAAGCCCCCGGGCCCGACCGGAACGCGACCGGCCATGGGATGCGAACCAGCGCGGAGGCAACGGCGCCCGGCGCAAACCGGGCGACGGTTGGCGGGGATCGGCTGCAATGGGTGCGCTATGTCCGGACAAGGCTGTTCAGTTTCAAGATCTGATCCGGCCACCATCGGCCTTCGACCTGCATGCGCACGCGCACCGCGGCCGGCATTCGCACCGGATCCGTCCAGGAGTCGGCCCAGGTCTCCTCCCCCGGCGCGCGGTATCCGAACTCCAGCGCCTGCACTGCCGGCAGAAGCACATGGCGTTCGCATTCGCGCGGAAGCGAACGACGGCGTTCATCCGGGTAGGGAGCATAACAAAGAACCAGCGGCCCCGGCGTGTCACTGGTGTCCGCATCCACATGCAGTTCCAGCCACATCAGCCCATACGGCGCGTGCCGCGCCGGCAGCACACCCGCCCAGCCCATCCGGCGCGACTCTCCCAGGAAAGCCCAGCGGCCTTCACCCGTCATGTTGATCGTGGCCGGGGACTGGCGTTCGAACAC
>JAABSN010000195.1 GCA_011390385.1 Thioalkalivibrio nitratireducens
CGGCTCCGCTTGCGCGCCGGCCACGGTGCGGCAATGCCTGATGACCGCCGCGGGGGCCCCCTTGACGGCATATTCGAACGTTCCTTCCGATTCGTGAATGGTGGCCATCATCATGGTGTCGGGATCGAATGCCTCTTCCCTGACCTCCGGTTTGCGCACCAGCAGCTTTTGGCGGTCGACGCCCCAGCGCGCCGCCCCGGTCAGCAGGGCGATTTCCGTTGGATCCCCCTGTGTCTCGTCGATCTCGCCGTCGTCGTCCTTGTCGCTGGCCGACGCATTATTGCAGAGTGCCCCGATCTCGAGACAGCGCGAGAAGAGGTCGTCCTTTTCCGGGCGTGTCTGGTCAGCGTCTTGATCGGACGGGTTGTCCGGCTGCAGGTCATACTCCCCGGACGGGGTCACGAGCGCCGCGGCAACCATACGGTTCTCCGTGAGCGTGCCGGTCTTGTCCGACAGGATCACATTCGTGGCACCGAGTGTCTCGACGGCGGGGAGCCGCTTGATGAGCGCTTGATTGCGTGCCATCAGCCACATGCCGCGTGCCAGGCCGATCGTGGCGACAAAGGGCAGCCCTTCGGGAATGGCCGCGACGCCCAGCGCGATGGCGGTCTCGATCATCATCAGCGTTGGCCTGCCGGCCAGGAAGCCGGTGACGCCGATGACGGCGGCGGCCGCCAGCGCCACCCAGGCCAGCCGCTGCCCGAGCCGGTTGAGGCGACGTTCGAGCGGTGAGGTGTCCTCGTTGGCGGCCTCCTCCGCCATGCCGGCGATGTGACCAAGCTCCGTATCCATGCCCGTGGCCACGACGACGCCGACCGCCGACCCCTGTGTGATCGTCGTTCCCCGATACAGCATGCCGGTGCGCTCCGCGAGCGGGCTGTCGGCTTCGACGGGGTCGATCTGCTTGGCGACGGACACCGACTCACCCGTGAGCATCGACTCGTCCACCTGGAGATTGTTCGCCTCGATCAGGCGCAGATCCGCCGGCAGCATGTCGCCACCCTCGTGCAGGCAGATATCGCCGGGAACCAGCGCCGTTGCCGGCACCTCGCTCTCCTCGCCGTCGCGGCGAACGCGCACGCGCGGTTTCCCCATCTGGCGCAGCGCCTCCATTGAGCGGGCGGCACGCCACTCGCTGACGAATCCGATCAGGCAATTGACCAGGATTACGGCCAGGATCGCGATGCCCTCGGTAAGCTTGCCGAAGGCAAACGCCAGCACGGCGGCACCGGCGAGAATCGCGACCACAACGCTGCGGAACTGGGCGATGAGGATGCGCAAAACGCTTCTGCCGCCGGATTGCCGGATGCGGTTCTCCCCGGCCTGCTCCCGGCGTTTAGCCACCTGGTCGCGCGATAGCCCTTGCGGGGGGCTGACCCCCAGTGCTTCGGTCACATCATCCGGTGTCCGGGCATGAAAAGCCTCAGTCTGATTCGGCATGTGTCCTGTCCCCCGTTTCGCCCGGGAAATGCAGGTCCTGCACCTCCTCGATTGTCGTGATCCCGGCGGCGACCTTCGACAGCGCATCCTGGCGCAACGATGGCGCGTCGCTTTCCGCAATCATCTTGCGCAGCGTGCCTGTCCCATGCGCGCCGGAGACCGCGGCGGCCATCTCGCGGTCGAAGGCCATGACCTCGAAGATGCCCGTTCGTCCGCTGTAACCGATCTGGTGGCACTTCTCGCAGCCCTTTACTTTAGGCACATGGGCGGGCACGTCGAGCCCTTCGGCCCGGAAAAGCTCGCGTTCCTCCCCGGTGGGTTCGCGCTGCTCCGCGCAGTGGCTGCAGACCTTGCGCACCAGGGCCTGGGAGGCTGCGAGCCGCAGCGACGAGGCGAGCAGGTGGCGCGGTACGGAGAAGTAGTGGCAGGCCTCCACGGCCAGTGCCACATCCGTGGCATGCAGCGTGGCCAGCACGAAACGTCCGGCCGCCGCGGCACGCACGGCCGCGACTGCCGACGCCGCGTCCCGGATCTCGCCGATCAAGATGATATCCGGATCCATCCGCAGGACGGTCTTCAGCGCCTCGGGCATCGCCAGTCCGTGCTCCTCATCGGCCTGAACCTGTCGCACATAGGGCAGGTCATACTCGACGGGATCCTCGATGGAAACGGCAATCATCGACCGCAGGTCGAGGAAGGACACCAGCGAATAGAGCGTCATGGTCTTGCCGGCCCCCGTCGATCCCGAGATGAGAATAAGCCCCTCGGGACGCTTCAGCGTCTGGCGGATCACGGACAGGTTCGCCTCGGAGAGTCCCAGCTCGTCCGGCCGCAACACCTCGGAGGGGGGTGACAGGATGCGCAGATGGGCCGCTGCGCTCCTTGTGGTGGGCAGGATGGTGACACGCACATCGTAGGCGTCCTCGCTGCCGCCCAGCGTAATCCGGCTCTCCAGCGGTCCGAACGTGTGGTCGGGGGTGAACTGCGAGGCCACCTTGATCTGGTTGATCAGTTGCTGACCTGCCGGTCTGGACATCTCCGTCTGCGGGTGGATGACGCCATCGATGCGGAAGCAGAGACGGTAGACATTTACCCCCACCGGGTCGATGTGGATATCGGAGGCGTCCTGCGCCAGCGCCTGCGAGAGTATATCGCTGACCTGTTCAGGCAGTTGATCCTGCCATTTTCCGGCGATATCCGCCGTGGTTGTGGTAATGCGTTCGGCGCTCATGCGGTGATCCATTTTCTGGCCTCGTCGGCCTGCTCATGCGCGAAGTAGCGGATCTCGGCCGTGGTGAATGGCTTGCAGAAGGTCGCCATGCCTTTCTCCCATTTCGTTTCACCCACGAATGCCAGCCGCTCGATATCACTGAAATGCTTCACGGCGAATTTCGTGTCCTGCCACAGCGCGCCGGCGGTCCAGCCGTGGAAGTCCTCCAGCTCGATCAGGACACGAATCTTCCCGTGCTGTTGGATCATCCGCTCCACAGCGGGGGTGAATTCCTCGTAGTTCTCCGTGGTCAGTTTTCCCGAAGCCTTCACATTCAGGATGTTGGATTCCGCTTCTTCCGCTAATTTGATCATGGCCGTTCCTTTCTGTTTTGTCCGATCTGTCGAGCCAAGACGGCCCGACCACGGGATCAGTCTACACCGGGGGTGGCGCACTGCTCATCGGGCTATCCCTGATCGCGCACCTCGATTTTCCTCAGGTAAGTCCCGGCCCCGGGCTCGCCCGGATGATGCAGGAGTGAAACTGTTTACAGCGTTTGTGGTGATCCTCGGTGAACGAGAACGGCGACGAGAACGGTAAACGATTGTGTTTTCCCAACTCGTAATCCGTTCTCGTCGCCGTTCTCGTAATCCGAAATAGGAAGCTAACGTTGTGGTGACAGTTGGAGAGAACCACAATATGTGGTGGTCAAAATTGAAGTTAATGGTTAGCGATGTCAGGGATATCGAAGGTCGAAATACCGGTTTTCGTCGATGGGGGCATGGGATGACTTGGTGTATATTCGGACTAGGCAGATAGCAATCGAGAAACAGTGGAGGGGGAATCATGATCAGAACCATCACGGTCTACACCGGCGAGAGCGACTACGCCAGGGCGGCGCAGGCACACGCCATTGAAATGGCAAGTCAGTTCGCCGCGCGCTTGAAGGTTGTCAGTCTCTGGCAAGCGGAGAAGGGTGGGGTGGTCGATGCCTCCACGGAATCGGCCTCCGGCTCGATGAAAGGCAACCAGCAGGACATCATGGAGGCGGCGGAACGCGCCGGTGTTCGCGTGGAGGCCGGCTCGCGGGGGGAAGGGGGCACACGCGGTCTGCTGGAAGAGTCTCGCGAGACCGATCTTCTCGTTCTCGGCCTGCCGACAGACGCGGATGCGGACAGGACTGCCGAGGCCGCCCGCGTGCTAAGCAACGAACGTCCTGTTCTCAGGAAAGCGGAATGCGCATTGCTCGTGGTTAGCCAGCCCCCGACCCCGATCCGGAAAATACTGGCGAGGTACGAGGAAGGCAGCACGGGCAAGGCCATGTTGCGGATGGTCGCCGCCATCGCCGAGCGATACCACGCGCATCTCGGTTTGCTGACCATTGAAAACGACCCGGTCAAGGCCACCAGACTCGCGGCGGCCGCCGAGGAATACGTCAAGGGTTTCGATATTCCATCGGTCGAGACGCTCGCCCAGGCAGGCCCCACTGGTTCAACGGTTTGGATCCAGCAGGTGGTCGAGTCCTTTGGTGCCGACCTGATCGCGATGGGTGAGGAAGGCCACAACTGGCTGGAACGCCTGTTCGGCGAGAATCTGGCGGAACAGACGGCACTCGCGACCTCGATCCCGCTTCTGATCGTGCGGTGATGAAAACAATCGCTATTGCAGGGCCTCGAAGCCGGAGACGATATCGAGCAGCTCGCCGGTGATGGCGCTCTGGCGCTCGTGGTGGTAGGCGGTTGTCAGTTCGCCGAGCCGTTCCTCGATGTTGGATTCGGCGGCCTGCATGGCGGCGAGACGGCTGGCGTTCTCGCCGGCCAGGGAGTGGGCCAGCGCCCGGTAGAGCGAGACGAACAGGTATTCGCGTACCAGGAAGGCGAAGAGGCGGTTGGCATCCATGGTGAAGGCGGGCAACTGGTTGGTCGGCCAGGGGCGCGATTGGAACGTGTCGAGCCACTGGCGGTCAAGCGGCAGCAGCCGCGCGGTTGTGGGTTCATAGGACGCGCCGGAGGTGTGCCGGTTGTGCAGCACAACCAGGGCGGAGAGTCCCTCGATCCCGCCCAGCACGGCCAGCAGATCCTGGACCCGGGCGGTGATCGCGGAGACGGAGCCGGGGGCGGGGAAGCCTTGACGCAGCGACAAGCCCGAATGCTTGACCAGGCCGGCCGTGCGCTCGCCGATCGTGATCACCTCCCACTGCCCGGCGTCGTCCTGCTGCTGGAGTTGTTCGTCCGCCAGGCGGGCGATGTCCTCGTTGAACTTGCCGCACATGCCCTGGTCGGAGCCCACGACCACGGCGATACGCTGGCCGGCGGGACGCTCGGCGGCGGGCGGTGCGCCGGCCCGCTGCAGGACAATGCCCAGTCCCAGCTCCAGGGTGCGGTTGTACTCGTCGAGGGAGCGCGCGGCCTTCTCGTACTGGCGGATACTGACGGCGGCAAGCGCCTTCATGGTGCGTACGACGGACTGCAGGTCAGTCGTGCTATCAATCTGCCTTTTCATGCGTGCCTGGGTCGGCATCGGTCATCTCCTTTACAACATCACGGGCCAGGGCGAGCATGGCGGCGCGGTCCTCGTCCGTGAGCGTGTCGCCCTCCATGATGCGTTGGCATGTGTCCTCATGCTCCCGGCGCAGGCGCCGGGTCATGGATTCCTCGACCGTCGGGATTTGCTCGAGGGGAACGTCGTCGAGCAGCCCCTCGGCCACGGCGAGCAGCACGGCGATCTGCTCAGGCACGGGCAGCGGGCTGTACTGGGACTGCTTGAGGATGGCGCGGACGCGGCGGCCGTGCTGGAGCGTGCGCTTCGTTTCCTCGTCCAGGCGGGTGCCGAAGCGCGAGAAGCGTTCGAGCTCCTCGAACTGCGAGTAGGAGAGGCGCAGATCCGACGCCACCTCGCGGTAGGCCTTGAGCTGGGCCTTGCCGCCGACGCGCGACACGGACTTGCCGATGTCAATGGCCGGGAGCTGCCCCTTGCGGAACAGGTCGGGCGAGAGGTAGAGCTGCCCGTCGGTGATGGAAATCAGGTTCGTGGGGATGTAGGCCGATATGTTCTGCGCCTCGGTCTCGATGATCGGCAACGCCGTGAGCGAGCCCCCGCCTTCCTCCTTGCGCAAGTGGGTGGCGCGTTCCAGCAGGCGCGAGTGGACGTAGAAGATATCGCCCGGATAGGCCTCGCGTCCCGGCGGGCGGCGCAGCAGCAGGGAGAGCTGGCGGTACGCGCGGGCGTGCTTGGTCAGGTCGTCGTAGATGATGAGCACGTCGCGGCCACGCTGCATGAAGAACTCGGCGGCGGCCGTGGCGGCATAGGGGGCGATGAACTGGAGGCCGGGTGCATCCTCGCAAGAGGCGACCACGACAACCGTATGGTCCAGAGCCCCCTGGTCGCGCAGGCCGTTGATAACGCCCGCGACAGATGCATTGCGCTGGCCCACCGCGCAGTAGACACAGACGACGTTCTTGTCGCGCTGATTGACGATGGTGTCGAGCGCCACGGCGGTCTTGCCGGTCTGGCGGTCCCCGAGAATCAGTTCGCGCTGGCCGCGACCGATCGGAATCAGCGCGTCGACGGCCTTGATGCCGGTCTGCAGCGGTGTCGTCACCGGCGC
>JAABSN010000196.1 GCA_011390385.1 Thioalkalivibrio nitratireducens
AAATGGATTGCCGCGCTACGCTCGCAATGACCGAATCCCAATGATTCACTCGCTGCGGAGCTTCCGTTCCAATCAGGTCGCGGCATTGTTCCAAATTTCGCGTAACTTCCATGGACTCGGAGGCCGTCAGCCCGAATGATGAAAGCGGGAGCGTTTATGGATGACAACGGCTCGCCTCCTCTGTGGAGAATCGGGTTATCCTCGGCTTTGAAGGCCGGGAGCAGGGTTCCGCACTCCATCCGCGCAAGCGCTGGGGCGCAAGGCGCCGCAGGCCATCAGCCCTGCGGCGCCGCGAGTCACCATGAGAGCCAGGCGTAAAGCACCCTGAAGGATGAAAGTTCAGTCATGGAAGAACGCAAAAAATACCGAATCAACTTTGGATTTCCCCTCATTTTCCGTGACGTCCGTATTCTTCCGAGGCCTTGTTTTCACGCTGACTCGAACGCGATCGGCGATGGCACGCTGGAAGGATTCACGATGCCCCAGCAAGCAGGCTCATCTTCCGAATGAGTCCAGGCTGGATATTGACCCGCCCTACCCATCCCCAAGGAGGAAACATCAATGTTCAAGCAAGATCAGCAGCATTCGGATCAGAACGGGCTGCATTCATCGGGAGGAAGCGATCTGCCAAACGATTATGCCCGGCGCCGGTTCATGCAGTTGATTGGTGCCGGCGCGAGCCTTGCCGCAGTTGGCGGTACTTCCAGCACCCTGAGTGCCGCCAACTCCATCGGGTTCTGGAAGAAAACCAGCAATGCCTTCGTACTGGATCCGCGCAAGACGTTCATGAACATCGGTACTGCAGGCTCAATGCCGCGGGCAGTACTGCAATTCTTTGACAACGCCAACAAGGAAAAGGCTCGCAACTCATTGAATGGTTACGGTAGCTTCGCTAGCCTCCGCACCCGCATCGCACCCGGTTTCGGCGTTGACCCGGATGAACTCGTGGTGTCATACAACACCTCGGATGGCATGTGCCACGCGATCCTGGGCATCCCCTGGCAACCGGGCGATTGCGTGATCACGACCAACCACGAGCACCCGGGCGGCAATGTCCCACTGCAGATTGCCGTTGATCGCTACGGGCTTGCGGTTCGCCGGGTCCTGCTGCCGACCGGAAACAACCAGTCGCCGGAAGATTATGCCGTTCTCTTCGAGGATGCGATCGCGAGCGCGCAGGCCGAGGGGCTCAATGTACGCGCCATGATGTGGTCGTCTCCAACGTTCGTGACCGGCACCATGCTGCCCATTCGCCGACTCGTCGACGTGGCGATCCAGCATGGCCTGATCTCGATCTGCGACGGCGCTCATCTTCCCGGGATGATGGCCTACGATTACGCGCAACTGGGTGTCGATTTCATGGCTGGTGCTGGGCACAAATGGCAGTGTGGCCCCGGTTCCACGGGCATTCTGATCATCCGGAACAAGATTCGGACCGAATACAATCCGCTACCTTTGCCAGCGTATTTCCCAGTGATCACCAGCAGCTACTCACCCACGATCGGCGGGGTGCCCTGGACCGACCGCGCCACGGGTCCGGTGGCTACATTCGATATCGCTGCTGTTATTCAGAGTTGCGGGAGCAAGCATTCCCCGATGCTCAATGCGCTGGGGGAAGCGTGTGACATGTGGGACGAGATCGGGCGCTCCACGATTCAGGACTATGTTCTCGGCCTGTCCAGTGAACTGAAACGCCAGATCATCAGCCGCTGGGGCGCCGCTGCACTCTATTCGCCCGATCACCCGGAACTGGCATCGGCGCTGACCTCGTTCAACCCCTTCTTCCACGACCCCGAGTTGATCAAGAACTCGACCGCTGTTGGCCAGTTTGTCTCGCGTCTGAATGACGAATACGACATTATCATTCGCAACACTCGAACTCCGGTAAGAACAAGCCCCACTACCACGGAAGACGTATTCCCACTACGGGTTTCCACTCATCTCTGGCATGACATGCGTGATGTTGACAGGCTGGTCGAGGCCTGCTGGGATCTGGCAACCAAAATCAGTCAGGGCGCCTGAAGCAACCCGCAGGGGATGCCAGCGAGCATCCCCTGCGGTGCACACAACACCGCTAGTCCGTTCACGTCAACACGAACAACGCGGTGCGGCTCAGTCGGTACCCACCCCAGGTACCGGAGCCGACGACCCATTCGCGCCGAGCGATGTCCCAGACCGTTGCTCTTCACGCCCCTGCCGCGCCGCAGCCAACTCAATCAGGGCCGTCAGCGCCTCCGCCGTCATCGGTCTGAAAAAATGATACCCCTGTCCGAGTTCGCAGTGCTGCGACCGAAAAAACGCAGCCTGTTCGGCGTTTTCGATACCTTCCGCGACGACATCCATTCTCAACGCATTGGCCAGGGCAAGGATGGCACGCGCAAGCGCCACGCTACCTGTATCCGCTGGAAGATCGCCAACGAAGGACTTGTCGATTTTCAACGTGTCGAATGGGAATCGGCGCAGATAGCTGAGCGAAGAATACCCGGTTCCGAAGTCGTCGATCGACAGCCTCACACCTTTTTCGTCCAACTGTTTCAACAACGCCCAGTTGGCATCCGAATCCTCCAGCAGGATACCTTCGGTGATTTCGAGGTGCAGGTCCCGCGCGGGTAGTCCACTTCTTGCCAGTTCGCTTTCGACCAACCGGACGAAACGGGAAGAATCCCGGAACTGGACGCTGGAAATGTTCACAGCAAGATGAAACGGAATCTTCCTGCGCCACCGGCCCGCCTCACTACAGGCGCGGGCGAGCACCCATGCACCAATCTCTCCGATGATCCCAAGATCTTCGCACAGCGGTATGAATTGGCTGGGTGCGACCACACCGAGTTCAGGACTGCACCAGCGCAGCAATGCCTCGGCGCCAACGATCGATCCGTCGTCGAGTTTCACGATGGGCTGGAAGACGAGATTGAACTCGCCGCGCGCCAGCGCATAGATCAGCAGGTCTTCCATTTTCTGTCGCTGCTTGAGCGCCTCATTCATTTCCCGGGTGAAGAAACGGTAGGTGTTCCTTCCCTCATCCTTGGCGCGATAAAGTGCAATATCCGCATTCTTCAACAGGGTCTCGGCATCGTGACCATCATCCGGTGCAATCGAAATGCCCAGGCTCGCGGAAACGATGAATTCATGGTTGCTGATCGAAAAAGGCACGCTGAATTCTTCCTGAATCTTTCTGCACACCTTCTCGGCGATTCCGCTTCGCTCCAGACCCGGGAGAATCACCAGGAACTCGTCACCACCAAGACGCGCGACCGTGTCGCTTTCGCGCAACAGTTCCCGCAACCTCCGGGCAGCGGCAATCAGTAGCTGGTCGCCCGCATTGTGGCCGAGCGAATCGTTCACCTTCTTGAACCGGTCGAGATCAAGCAGCACCAGGGCAACGTAGTCATCATGCCGGCCCTGCATCAACAGGGCCTGAGCCAACCGGTCGAATGCCAGCGACCGGTTGGGTAACCCCGTGAGTCCGTCAAAATTCGCCTGGACGGTGAGTTGCTGCTCGTAGGCCTCGCGTTTCTGCATTTCATCGAGCAGCCGTCTGTTCTGCTCGCCAAGGATGACTCTCTGACGAGCCGATTCTTCGACACGACCGTGCAAGACCAGCCTCTGGCGCTGGATCCGATTCGCATATCCGATGCCGATCACAAGGAGAATGGAGAACAGAGCCAGGAGTGCAGTCGAGCCATTCGACGTGAGGTAGCCTGTCAACGCTGAGGGCTGATGCGCGGCAAGGAGCGTGAAGGGTGTTGATGCTACATCGGCGGACACCAGCATCGAACCGGCTTGCCAGCCCGGCAGGTCGCCGGGGTCCTCGCCGTCATCGTTCCGCGTCTCCATGTATCGAGCAATCTGATCCGACAGGGTTCCATCGAAGTTGATCACCCTGCCATCGACAAAAGCATAAACCCGTGTGACGCTCGGAACGCTTGGGTCGTGAACAAGGCTGGCAAAAATCCTGTCGTGATTCACCCTGCCGATGAACCAGCCCCGCGGCCGTTGACCATGGTAGTAGTGGAGAATGAGGAGGACATATCCGTTCGCAGTGACGACCTGCGGCGCAGACGAGGTCATCTGCTCCAAATCAAGGTCGAGCCAGAACGGGTCGTCGTCGGCACTGGTATCCACCAGGGCTTCACGGTCCGGTTGGACGAAAGCGATACGCGAAAACGCCGGCTGACCTTCGAGCCCGACAGACGTAGCGCGTTCGCGCAACGTGCGCTCAAAACGGATCAGGCTCGACCGCAGCCCGTATTCCATCGACATCCCCAGCGCCTCGTTGGCGAAATAGGTCTCGACGCCCGGGTCCACGGCCAGAGCCCGCAGGTCCTTCATCCGTTCGTGATAAAAATAGGAGAGTGCGCTGGCTCGCGTTTCCAGGTCCAACTGCTGCTGCGCCAGGTACGATTCCCGAAAATCGCGTTGTGCCAGAGCCGTGAGCAGCAGGAGAAGCAACAAAAAGGCAATCAGAGCCGTTCCAGCGATCCACACCGGCCACGTCCGAACCTCCGGAGGGTGGGGCTGCTCCGGATTCAAAAGGTGGTCGCCTCGAAGAATTCACGGTAATGATCGAACACCTCGGGATAATACGTTTGCACCAACCGCACGTAACTGCCATCACGCCAGATCTGCTCGAAATAGCTGTTGAACGCGGCGAGAAGCTCGGGCGATGTCTTGCGGAATGCCGCAGCCATCTGTTGCTTCTCCGAAATGGGACCGATGACCTTCAGGCTTCCGGGCCATTTGTTCAGGGCGATCAACGCGTCCGGCACATCGAGCAGTGTGGTCTCGGCTTCCCTGTTCAGGATGGCCGGCGCCATTTCGTTAAGCTGCACCGTCCGGTTGGCCAGTCGGACGTGCGCGCCGGTTTCATCGAGACGGTAGAGTCCTGGGTCCAGACAGGTGTTTTCGAGAGCGAGGACGGAGACACCTCCGATGAGTTGCCGAACCTGCTCAAGATCCTTGCTCAGCACTCCAGCGGGGCGAATCGGATGCAATGGCGAATCCGCCCGAGCCATCAACCAGATTCCGGACGGAAAGGTCGGTATCGAGAAATCGACGACGTACGTACGCCATGGGAGGATGGTGACCCCATTCGCCAGAATGTCTCCGCGTATGGGAGTGTGTTCCAGCAACGCAGCCCCGTCGCCATCCCGTTCGGCATGACGCCCGGTCAGATCGCCGAATGCATTTTCCCAGTCGGTCGCCACGAACTCGTAATCGACACCCAGATGATCAGCGAAGCCCTGAACAAGCTCAACGTCGAGCCCGTCGCCACTCCCGGTGACGAAATTCGCATAGGGAACACCAAGGTGACGCAGAACACCGGCTTCCAGAATACTGTCGAGGTCCTGCGCCCAAGCCAAACCGGATGGGACGACGAGAAAGCAGAACATCCAGACACGCATTGCAAGAGAACGAAACATGACAGCCTCCTCCGAGAACATTCCATCAGCCCGGCCGAACGGCAGGCAACACTCGGAGCTTGCCGGACTCAGGTTGCTCCTACTGCCCCGGTCTCAAGCCTTCGGCGGTCGAACGGTGCAATATGCTCTACTGACTGACACTCCCTAGCCTTTCATTTTTTTCAGTTGCAGGTATTGCGAGAGCCATTCACGCGAAAACCTGATTGGTTCAAAAAGTATCGGTGCTCGACTGCACCGGGTCAATGTGGGGCGGATGACAATCGGCCGACAGCCATTCAAAATGGTTGATTTCATTGGACCTGATACTTGGCTGCAGAGTTCTGAATACGACCCGTCGCAAGCCCAGGGTGACAACGTCAACCATCGTTTGAAGGGGATGGCCTCAGCATAGAAAAACCGGCCCGAAGGCCGGTAAAGGCGGAGCTCCGCAGGACGTTTCCGGCGTCCCTGCCGGTCGCGCCGAGACACCTGTCACCCCCTCAATGGAAAAATCGGACTTTCTGTCTGCCCCCATGATGGCCCGCGGTCATTCCGATGGTCACCGACATGTCCTGGATGTCATCGACATAGGTGACCGTATGGATATTCCTGCGAATGCCCTCGAGGGAGAACGAGCAGTTATTCTTTCCACTCTCTATGGTGCATCCATTCGCGCCACTTCCAAGCTGGTCCCACGCACCTGCAGTCGTGGCGCCTTCCGGGCCGGTCAGTGTCACGATGGCGGTCCATGTACGACCATGGTTGGCGTTCGTTCCCGACAGACTCAGCGCCGGTTCTGGCTCTGGATCGGGGTCTGGCTCGACCACCGTACGACGTA
>JAABSN010000197.1 GCA_011390385.1 Thioalkalivibrio nitratireducens
AGGCCAACCAGCAGGATGGCGGCGATGATTTGGGCCAGGGTCTTCATGATTGCTGCTCCGATGCGGCAGTGACGGGGTTTTCCGGCTGTGCAAAATGCTGGATGGTTGGCAGCTGGCGGCGCAGGGCGCTGTCCAGCAGCCTTGGCATGAGACCGTTCACGCGAACCAGCAGGCGCTCCGGCCAACCGAGATGCACCTCGCGTAGATCCCGGTCCAGGGCACGTACCAGCTGGGCGGCCACGCGCTCGGGGCTGTCCATGCCGACGCCCAGAGCCTGATTCATCGCCTCGACCCGGGCGCCGTTCATCTCCGTGCGGGTCGCCCGCGGCGCCAGATACAACACCCCGACCGGGGTATCCGCCAGTTCGCGACGCAGGGCTTCCGAGAATCCACGCAACGCGAATTTGCTGGCGCAGTAGGTGCTGAAACCCGTGTAGCCGATCGAACCGAAGGTCGAACCCACATTCACGATACAGCTTTGCTGCATTTTCAGGAGCGGCAGCAAGGATCGGGTCACCTGCAGTGTGGACGTCACGTTGATCTCGATCAGGTCCGCGATCTGCGCATCATTCATCGATTCGAACAGACCGAAGTGGTTGACGCCCGCGGCATTGATCAACAGGTTGAACCCGGTCAGCCTGCGCGCGGCGGCGACGACTGCAGCCCGGTCCTCCGCGCTGCGCAGGTCAGCATGCACGCTCTCTACCTGCCCGGGATGACGGCGCTGGATCTCGCGCAGCATGTCCTGCTGGCGACCCACCGCGAGCACACGGGTGCCCGCTGCGCATAGGGCGTCGACCATCGCCCGACCCATGCCTCCGGTCGCCCCCGTGAGTACGGCGGCGCTAGCTTGCAAGCGCATGGATTCCCTCCCGTGCAATCGGAAGGCCGCGGAACATGTCGGCATAGAGGCGGTAGACGACTCTGGCCGTATGGAGGACGTCGCGCTGATCCTCGACCGAGTCGAGGCGGTTGACCAGACGTTCGAAGAAGACCATGTGCTCCTGGTCCAGCGAGCCATGGGAGGTCAGGTAGGTGAATGCCTCCGGAGGCAGTCGCAGGGCCTTCGCCAGGCTGCCCGCGGCCCGGCTCGCGAGGGCCACGCTCGTGCCCTCGAGCACGAACACCATGCCCAGCATGCAGACGGGGTTGATCCGGGTTATCCGGTCGTACATGGTGCTCACCATCAACTCGGTCGCCAGGGCCGGCTGGCCATTGCGCACCGATTCGGGATCCCCACCGCTGGCCCGAATATCATTCAGAATCCACTCCTCGTGGCCGTTCTCCTCCGAGATGTAATGCACCATGGCGTCGCGGAGCCACCCGAGCTGGGTGGGCAGGCGTGACCCACAGGCCATCAGTAGAGGCACGGTATGGGCCACGTGGTGGTAGGCCTGCTCGAGAAAAGCGACGTAGGTTCCACGGCTTACCGTGCCGTTCAACGCAGCCCCGATCAGAGGAGAGCTGAGCAGGTGATCCCGCTCCGAGGTCGTGGACTGTTGCAGCGTTTGGTAGAAGGTCATGGGGACAGTTCCTCGTGAATAAAGCTCATCAGTGCCGGCCAGTGCAGTTCCAGGATGGCGTGCCGGCGCAAGCGCCCGTTGGCAGTCAGCAGACCGTTCTCCGGGGTGAATCGTTGGATGGAGGGCAACCACGCGCCGATGCGGGCGTAATCCGGCAATCCGGTATTCACCTTGGCCACAGCCGCTTGGATTTCGCTTTGCGTCACCGCTGGTCCGCGCGGGACGATCAGAGCGAGGTTCAGGGGCAGAGCCTCGCCGTGGACGACCGCCTGCGCGATCGCCGGCCGGTGGACCAATTCAGCCTCGATCCATTCCGGGTTCACGTTGCGGCCATAGGCGGTGATGAACTGGTTTTTCTTGCGGCCCCGGATCACCAGGTAGCCGTCCTCGAGGCTGCCGAGATCACCGGTTGGCCAGGGATCCGGGACCGGTACGGGTTCGCCGAGGTAGCCGAGCGGTCGGGCGCCGTGAACCAGGATCTCGCCATCTGCCGCGATGCTGGTGCGCACGTGCGGCAGCGGCCTTCCGACCGTTCCGATGCGGTTGTGCCCGGGCCGATTCAGGCTCACCACGGACGCGCACTCCGACAGCCCGTAGCCCTCGAACACGGGCCAGCCGAGTTCCGCGGCCCGTAACAGCAGCGCCGGCGCCACCCTGGCACCGCCCACGGCGATGAATTTCAGGCTGCGGGGCAGAGACCACCCCCCCTGGGCCGCGTGAAGCAATCCCTCGAGCATCTGGGGCACGAGAATCAGGCTTTCCGGGCGCAGCTGTTCCAACAGTCTCAGAAGCCTTGCTGCGTCGATGGTGCTGCCCTGTACCCCGGTGTCTGCCGGCAGGTGGACGGCTGCCCCTGCCAGCAAGTTGGCATAAGCGCCAAGATTCTCCAACAGGACCCCGAGCGGTAACAGCGAGAGGTGGCGCCTCGGAGCCACCGTGCTGCACGCCTCGTTCAGGCTCTCGGCAACCTGGAAGAGAGCCCCGATCGCAAGGCAGACGCCCCGGGGCTGGCCGGTACTGCCCGATGTGAAGGTGATCTTTGCGGTGCCGGCGGGCAGTTCGACCCCTGTCGGGCGGCGCCGCCACCCTGGCGAACGTTCGTTGAACCCGAGATCGAGGGGCGAGAGTCCACCGGGGAGCGTACCGATCAGCGTGTCCACTCCAGCGCTGACCAGCAAGTGCCGGCACTGGGTCGTGCTGAAGAAGCTTGGGACGGGCACGCAGACCACACCGGCCTGCAGGGCTGCCAGGTCCCAGAGCAGCCAGTCGCGGCCATTCTCCAACGCGAGCGCCAGCACTTGGCTGCCATAGGCCTCGAGCACAGCGGCACGCCGCGCAACCTGCTCCGACAGACTGGCAAAGCTCAGCGCACCCTGATCATCGACCAGAGCGGTAGCGGCGGGCGGGTGCCCCGACAGTGCCTGCCAGAACCGGTCAGGCGCAGGCATGGACGGCTCCCGGGTTCGGGGCACCGTACAGGGGCTGGTAGCCCTGTTGTTCCAGCATCCCGCGGCACTGCAACTGGGCCAGCCCCTCGGGCACATAACCACCCATCACTCGCGGCCCGGTGGCATAGTAGCTGCCCCATTCGGCCTGCTGGTCACCGAGGCGTGCAGGATCGGCCGGACCGAGGTCCACCGGGCTCAGGGTCAGGCGTTGGAAGCTGTTCAGTAGTATCGGCGTGCCTGTGAACACAACCCAGGCAAAGCCGCGATGAGCGAGATAGTGGGTCAAGGCGCTGATGAGCAGGCGCGCGGCCCCCGGTGTCACGGCTGCCAGGTTGCCGACCTCGACCAGGTGTTCTCTTGCAAGCGGCATCCCGCTGCGCTGCCGCAGCATCTGGCAAGCGGGCTGGTCGAGATAGGTTTCGAGGAACAGAGGGCCCCCGACCGCCGGCCTCAACCCAATCACGGCCAGCAGCTCGCCCGAACGGAAGAGCCCAATGAGCTCCGGCATCAAGCGGCTGACCCGGGCTCCGTAGAGCTCGGCGAACCGTGACCGGACGAAGGCTTCCATCTGCCCGCGCATGGCCCCGTCGCCGGGTGCAATGCTGCCGACCAGGTCCAGACCAGGCTGTCCGCCCACGCGGGCCAGTTGCGGGATTGTCGAATACTCTGCGGTGCGCATCGTGCGTCCTCGTTGACGATGCGTGCAGCATGACGTGGGAATCTTAAGATCAGCTTAAGGAGTCCGGTGAGTCCGGCTGTCCGTGCGGAACGAGTACCTTTGCTTTTCCACGCTGCAATTGGGGAGCGGAGGCGACATGCCCCCCGCCTGATCATCAGCGCGTGTTGGCATTCGATTGCCTGCTTTCAGCCTGGTTTCAGGGAACCCCTGTAGCTTTGGTCCTGTGGTCGCTGCGGATGCCGACGGGATCTCCAAGGTGGGGATCGGGTAGCCGCCAACCCTCACGGTTGCGTCGGCTGCATTGGAGGTGGGGCTTGAACGCGATGCAGGCACCGTTACGGCACAGGGTCTGGGACCCTTTCGTGCGCGTTTTTCACTGGTCGCTGGTGGGGGCCTACGTACTGGCTTGGGCGACCGCCGAGGAATGGGATCTTTTGCACGGACGCCTTGGTTGGTTCGTGCTGGTCCTGCTCGCTCTGCGCCTGATCTGGGGTCTGATCGGCACACGGCACGCCCGGTTCTGGGACTTCGTGCACGGCCCCGGACGGGTCAAGGCCTACGTCGGCTCGCTGCTGCGTGGTGACCCGGAATTCCACCCCGGACACAACCCGGCGGGCGGCTGGATGGTGCTGGCGCTGATCGTGACCTTGGCTGCGACCGCGTTGAGCGGTGTGTTACTCGTCGAGGAGGGCGAGTTCTGGGAAGACCTGCACGAAGGCCTTGCTAACCTGTCGCTGGCCCTGGTCGCAGTGCACGTGTTTGGTGTCCTGGTGTCGAGCTTCCTGCATCGGGAAAATCTGGTAAAAGCCATGTTGACCGGCGACAAGCCGGGGAGGAATGTTGATGTCTGAGTCCATGACGGGCCGTCTGGCCTGGGTTTTCGTTGGTTTGGTTCTTGTCTCGGGAGCCGTATTGTTCACCGGGCCGCCGCAGGCCACGGCGTCGGATGATCACGACAAGGCACGCTTGCTGCGCGATGGGGGCCAGATCATGTCGCTGGCCGAGATCCTGCAACATCCCGAGCTTCAGGGAAAACGCGTTATCGAAGCCGAGCTGGAGCGAGAGGATGGTCTCTTGGTCTACGAGCTGGAGTTACTGGGTGACGATGGGCGCGTCCGCGAGCGTTACTTCGATGCCGCCACTGGCAAGCCCCTGGGGGGCGGCAAAAGCAGGGACTGGAAGCGCTGAGTTGCGTCTTCTGCTGGTTGAGGATGACGTCGAGCTGGCCACTGGCCTGGCACGGGACCTGCGCAAGGCCGGTTTCGCGGTCGATCACGCGGCCGACGGGGTCGAGGGCGAGTTCCTCGGCCGTGAGAGTGATTATGACGTCGTGGTGCTCGACCTTGGCCTGCCGCGGCGCTCCGGGCTCGAGGTACTGGCGGCCTGGCGCGCGGCCGGCCGAGACCTCCCGGTTCTGGTCCTTACCGCGCGCGACGCCTGGAGCGAATGCGTTGCCGGACTCAAGGCAGGCGCAGACGATTATCTCCGCAAACCGTTCCACTACCAGGAACTACTCGCCCGCCTGGAGGCGCTGCTGCGGCGCAGCGCCGGGCGCGCGGCACCGGAACTATGTGTCGCCGGGCTGCGACTGGACGAGGAACGCCAGTGCGTGCGTCGTGACGACGGCGGCGAGATCGCGCTGACCGGTACTGAGTTCCGCCTGTTGCGCTATATGATGAATCACCCTGACCGCGTCTTGTCGAAGTCGCGTCTGACCGAGCACGTCTACGACGGTGACAACGACCGCGACAGCAATGTGCTCGAGGTCTATGTGCGCCGGTTGCGCGACAAACTGGGACGCGAGTTGATCGAGACCCGCCGCGGCCAGGGTTATCTATTCCGGAGCCAACCCTGAACTCACTCGAGCGCCGATTCACATTCGGCCTGGCCTTCACCCTGCTGGCCGCCTTCGGCCTGCTGCTGTGGCTGTCGGCCACCGCAGTGCGCTCGGTCAGTGAGGCCTACCTGCTCACACGACTTGAACACGATGCCGAGGCTCTGGTTGCGGCCCTGTGGGTCGATCACGCGGGGCGGGTTCGGCTGCGCGAGGGAAGGGTCACGCCAATCTACCAGCAGCCCCTTTCCGGCCACTACTTCGAGTTCGTTCTCGCCGATGGCAGCCGGCTGCGCGCGCGGTCATTGTGGGACGAGGGCCTGGACGTGCCGACGGTCCCGATCGGCGCCGTCCGGATCGGGCGACGCCCGGGTCCGGCTGGCCAGGTCCTGCTCGAGCGCGCAGCTGGTTATGTCCGGGGGGATCTGGTCTTCACGCTCGCGGTGGCCGAGGACCTGGGTCCGATGGAGGCGCAGATCCGCCGCTTCCAGCAGCTTGCCCTGGCCGTACTCGGCGGAGCGCTCCTGTTGCTGGTGTTGATCCAGCGCTGGATCCTGCGCCGTGGCTTTCGTTCGGTGGATCGCGTGCGGGAACAGCTGCGTGCTGTATCCGAGGGTCAGCGAGAACGGATCGAGTTTATGGGTCCGGTGGAGATCCGCCCGCTCAGTGCCGAAATCAACCGCCTGCTGGACCAGGTCCGACAGCGCCTGCAGCGCTCGCGCCAGGCGCTGGGCAACCTGGCGCATGCGCTCAAGT
>JAABSN010000002.1 GCA_011390385.1 Thioalkalivibrio nitratireducens
GCCAGGCCGGAGACTGCGAACTCGCGTGGCTGAGCGAGATCGCACCAACGATGCCGCCACACATGCCCAGACAATGCACACCACCGAGAACCCCGACCGCGAACGCGGCAGCGAGAGTCCCCGGGTCCATCACTCGTCACCGCCCAGTCTTGCGCCGGCGAACGAGCCGTCGGAAGCGGCCAATGCCTGAACACGGACCGAGCACGGTATCAGAGAAAAAAACAGGAACCGGTGCACGTCAGACCCGACAGTGACGCACGCGCCTGTAGAATATGGCGGCCTGCCCTCGCTTCGAGACACCGGGCGCACGCCGACGCCGCAAAGCGGGAATCAGCTTGGGCACGGAATGGCCGTGGAGCACCAGCGAACCCTGCAGAGCATGAGCCAGACCCGAACTCTCAGAGGCGGGGATCCGCCGCAGAGGCACGGCGATCGCCACCACGCGACCCGTTCAGTTGAGAAGGTACTGCGGCCGATAGCGACCGTCGTCGAAATGCTGGAAGAATTGCTCGATACCCGGATGATCCACCGGCGAATCGTCTGCGTCCGGCTGCACGTTTTCCTCAGCCACATAGACGCGCTCCTCCGATCCATCGACCAGAACGTAATACCAGGGCTGCTCGGGGTTCGGCAGCGCGGAACGGACCTTTTCCGGCAATTCGCCCGGGGGCTGAAAATGCTCATCCACATCGACCACCACACCGCGTATATCGCCATCGCCGACATGGATGATCTGTCCAATTGAAAACGCAGCGTTGCGCATCGAATCCTCACAATCGTTTTGGAATATCATCAAATATTTGGGCAATCGGAACGAATTCCAGTTCAACCGCATTTCTGATGCCGATTAGTACCCCGGAAGCCATCAGGAACCTGGCACCCGGTCGGGCAGCAGCTCGGCGAGGTTTTCCAGCAGTGCGAAATCCGCGGATGCCATGGGAGGCCCCCGGCTGTCGGGATAACGAATGCCGCGCAAATGGCGCACACCGGAATCCCGCGCAGCGGACAGCGCGACCAGGTTGTCATCCACCAACAGTGTCCGCTCGGGTTCGTAGCGCTCCACCGTCTGCAAACGATCCCAGAAACAGGCGTCCTCCTTCGCGCAGTTCAGTGCATGCGCCGTGACGATCTGGTCCATGTGATCGGATACGCCCGTTTGTGCATGCTTGAATGCCAGCACCTCCGGGTGGGCATTGGTGACCAGCACCAGACGTTTGCCCTGAAGTCGCAGAGCCTCGAGTACGCGCAGGGCGTGGGGCTGGTAAGCGATATGCTCGACCAGCCGCTGCTTCAGCGCCAACAGATCCAGACCTGTAAAGCGTATCCAGTGGTCCAGGCAGTACCATTCGAGACGTCCCCGGATCCGATCCATTTCCGCAAGCAGGCGCTGTCGGGCCAACTCCGGCTCATGAACATGCAGCTGTGCATATTCTGCCGGAATCAGTTCCCGCCAGAAGCGATTGTCGAAATGCAGATCGAGCAGTGTGCCGTCCATATCGAACAGCACCGTATCGATCTCCGGCCACGGCAGCGGGAGCGCGTGCGCTGCATTCATCGGATTTTTTGACGTGGTTGCGGTGTCCATGCGTAATACTCGGAAAAAGCAGAGAGGTTGTCATATCATGTCTGCCCGATCATACCTGCGCCGCCGGCGCGTCGCCTCAAGCCTTGCCGCCGCATTGGCATTGGCAACCGTGGCCGCGGCGGCCGACGACCCCTTCGACGATGAGAGCCTCTGGAACCCCCCGCAGGCCGAGAACAACCGCGGCACCCTGAGTTTCCTCAGTGACGCAACCGGTGCACGCATGCATCATCATGAAAACCAGATCACACTCGCGGCAAGCAGCCTCGAGGACGGCTGGGTCCGATTGCGCCAGTGCCACCACGACATCGACCGCGTGAGTCGGGCCCAGATCCTCTACAATGCAGCCACGACAAGGGACCTCGAAATCGAGACGCACAGCAATATCGGGGAAACCTGGGTCGAAGGGGCCAGCGTTCAGCTGCGTGGTGTCGAGCCGGATGCGGAGCTCTGCGTTCGGGCGCGGTCACGCATGCTCGCGGCGAAGGAAGATGGAGGTTATGTGCTCGAGAACGGACCCTTCATGCGCCGCTTCCTCGACGGCTATTTTCCGATGCGCGTAACCCTGGCAGTAAGCTGGGGTGACCTCGGCCTGAGCCTTTCGCACAGCGAGCCCCTCGCACAGCCCGGATTCACGGTGACGGAATCAAGACACGGCGTGATCATCGATACGACATTCGAGGGGCGCCTGAAGACCGCGCTGCACCTGACCAACGATCATCGGCCCTGACCACCGACAATGAACCGACCAAAACCCGCGGTGCGTGCGCGCCGAACCGTGGCACGCAGCCGCCTGTTTCACGTGGAGGAGATGGACATCGAGTTCAGTAACGGGATCCGCACCTGTTACGAACGGCTGATTGGCGGCAATGGCGCTGTGGTGATCGCACCCATGCTCGACCCCGAAACCATACTCCTGATCCGCGAGTACGCGGCTGGCACTGACCGTTACGAGCTCGGCCTGCCCAAGGGCAAGATCGAAGCGGGCGAGGACATTCTGGGTGCCGCCGATCGCGAGATCATGGAAGAGGTCGGATACGGCAGCAGGCGCCTGACTCGCCTGGGGGCACTCACGCTTGCACCCGGCTACATGGCACACACATCACACCTGGTGCTCGCCGAGGACCTCTACCAGCACCGTGTCCCCGGCGACGAGCCGGAGGAAATCGAGGTGCTGCCGTGGTCCATCCGCGATCTTGGGCGACTTCTCGAGCGAGAGGATGTCTCCGAAGCCCGCTCGATTGCAGGTCTGTTCATGGTGCGCGAGCACCTGCTGGGAGGAAGGGAATGAGCGATATCGATCTGCCTATCGACATGCTGCTGAATGAATCACGCAATATCGCGCGCGAGGCCGGCGACGCCATCATGGAAGTGTACGGTACGCGCTTTGCGACGATGGAGAAGGACGACCGCTCACCGTTGACCGAAGCGGACCTCGCGGCTCATCGGATCATCAGCATGCGTTTACGCGAACTGACCCCGGAACTCCCGCTGCTATCCGAGGAAGGAAGGGAAGTGCTGTTTGCCGAGCGCCAGGGCTGGCCGGCCTATTGGCTGGTGGACCCACTCGACGGCACCCGCGAATTCGTCAAACGCAACGGGGAATTCACGGTCAACATTGCATTGATCCGGAACCACCAGCCCCTGCTCGGAGTCGTCTGGAGCCCTGTACTGGAACGCATGTATTCAGGCGCCCGAAGCCTCGGCGCGTTCCGTGAGACATCGTCGTCACCGCGGACACCGATCCAGGTGGCATTGCCGGCACCGGAACCTGTCCCCAGGGTCGTCGGAAGCCGCTCGCACGGGAGCGAGCGAATGCAGGTCGCCCTGAACAGACTGGGCCCTCACGAACTGCTTCCGATGGGCAGTTCGCTGAAGCTTTGCCTGGTTGCAGAAGGCGCAGCGGATCTTTATCCGCGGCTCGGCCCTACCAGCGAGTGGGACACGGCCGCGGCCCACGCAGTCGTTGCCGCCGCCGGTGGCCATGTCGTCGATCTCTCCGGTCGGGAGCTGGTCTACAACACTCGGGAATCGCTCCTCAACCCGGAATTCCTGGTCTGCGCCCACGAGCCCCGGTCCTGGCTGGAACGTCTCGGGCTCGACCCGGCGCCGCACTGACGCGGCGCACCCGGCGTCATCCATGCACGAACCCGGTGCAGCGGAAGGTGCGCGTGCCCCGCCATTGCGCGACACGGGATCAGGCTCAGGGTCCGGCAAAGGACCGCGACCAGAACGGAAACACGCCAGTGAACCGACATGATCGCTGGACGATGCATCGTTTTTTGAACGTCTGACCCCGGTGGAGCCCGACTGGACCCATCGCAACCAGGGTCCGACTCGCCGCTGGCACATTCCGTGCATCGACTTCCGGGAAGCGACTTGCCCGGAGCTGACAAACGTGTGCAGCGTTCCCTCGAGAGGACGAACCCTCACCGAATGGACCACGGCGTTCCGCAATGACTTTGCGGCCGCAGCCGAATCCGTGCGCGTCCTGCGGGAACAGCTGGAGACCGGCGCGAACGCATGGATCAGCCGGATAACACCCGGACGCCTCGAGCGCGAGCTGCGGCGACTGCAATCCCAGTCACCCACCCTGCCCCTTTACGGCGTCCCGTTCGCGGTCAAGGACAACTTCGATGCAGAAGGCTGGCCGACGACTGCAGGTTGCCCGGGCTTCGCGTACCACCCCGGGCAAACTGCTCACGCCATCGCCCGACTGGAGGCAGCGGGGGCCATCCTGGTTGGCAAGACCAACCTCGACCAGTTCGCTACAGGGCTGGCCGGAACGCGTTCCCCCTACGGAGCCGTGACCAACCCCTTCAACCCCGCCTACGTTGCGGGCGGCTCCAGCGCCGGATCGGCAGTCGTCGTCGCCGAGGGACTGGTGCCCCTTGCCCTCGGTACCGACACAGCGGGTTCAGGCAGGATTCCTGCGGGATTCAACAACGTGATCGGCCTGAAGACGACTCGCGGCCGCTGCAGCAAGCAGGGTGTGGTGCCAGCATGCCCATCGCTGGATTGCCTCGCGATCTTCGCGTTGACCGCCGACGATGCCAGCGCGGCGCTCGATGTCATCGAGGGATTCGATCCAGATGATCCCTGGTCGCGCCCTGATCCAACGACGGACTCCGCCCCTGCCATCCCGCGCCACCTCGGCATTCCTCGGTCCACCGAATGGTTCGGCGACAACCGCGCGGAACTGGCCTGGCTCGGCACCATGGCGCGAATGGAAGACATGGGCATGACCTTGCACGCGGTGGATTTCACACCCCTGTTCGAACTCGCCTCACTGCTTTACCACGGACCCTGGATCGCCGAGCGCCATGCTGCGCTGGGCGGCTTCATTGAAGCACGCCCGGAAGCCGTGGACCCCGTGGTACGAGCCATCATCATGCGCGGCCGGGAATTTTCGGCCAGCGATGTCTTCGCAGCCCGGCAACGACGCCAGGAATTGCTCCGCGAAGTACGGAGCCTGTTCACCCGCCATGACGCGTTACTCGTACCCACGGCTCCTGGTCATCCGCTTCAGGCAGCGATCGAAAATGAGCCCCTGGAGCAGGACAGCCGGCTGGGACGATATGCGAGCTTCGTCAATCTCGCCGACTGCTGCGCAGTCGCCGTGCCGGCCGGGTTCCGGGTCGATGGCCTGCCATTCGGGATTTCCCTGGTTGCACCCGCCTGGCAGGACCGACGCCTGCTCGCCTGGACACGCGCGTGGCAGCACCAGGTCCCATCGCTGCGCGGTGCCACCGGCATACCCGCACCGAACCCGGGGGAACCACCCACCCTCGCGATCACAAAGCCACGTCTCGCGGTCGCCGGACCTTACCGGTCACTGTCGAGACACAGCGGCTGGCAGCAGTCGCAGCTACAGGATGCTCAGGACAAGCATGCGTGAACCCGAAACACGGCCTTGAGTCGGTTCCAACCCCAGGCTTCGAACGGTGCAATTCGCTGCGCTCGCCCTTCGGGCCAGCCTGCGGCTGTTCAATGTCCCATGCACATGAGCGCCGCGCTTCGCTCGCATTGACAAATGCACTCATCAGCATTTCCCCTACTGGAGCATTCCCTGTGCCTCGATGAAGCCGACGACCTCATCCAGCCCCTGACCAGTGCGCAGATTCGTGAAGACAAACGGGCGTTCGCCGCGCATCCTTCGGCTGTCCTGCTCCATCACCTCGAGCGACGCGCCGACACCATCGGCGAGGTCGATCTTGTTGATCACGAGCAGATCGGAACGGGTGATCCCGGGACCACCCTTGCGCGGGATCTTGTCCCCGGCGCAGACGTCGATCACGTACAGGGTGAGATCTGACAGCTCGGGGCTGAAGGTGGCCGAAAGGTTATCGCCGCCGCTCTCGACAAAGACCAGATCGAGCCCCGGAAACCGCTGTTCGAGTTCATCCACGGCCGCGAGGTTCATCGAGGCATCCTCCCGGATCGCGGTGTGCGGGCAACCTCCCGTCTCCACGCCGATGATCCGCCCTGGATCAAGCGCCTCACGGCGGATCAGGAACTCCGCATCCTCGCGGGTGTAGATATCGTTGGTCACCACCGCGAGTTGATAGTGCTCGCGCATCCGGTGGCACAGGGCCTCGACCAGCGCGGTCTTCCCCGAACCGACCGGGCCGCCAACTCCCACCCTCAGTGCCTGCGCCTTCATCTCTCCACCTCTCGATTCAACTTCGAAACATGCGGCTGTATTGGGTTTCGTGCAGCATCGACGACAGCACGACCCCGGGCAGCCCGGCTCCCATGTCGGCGTCACTGATCGCGCAGGCGCGCTCCGCCGCCACTGCGACCGTCTCGGCCAGGTCCCGCAGCAGGCGCTGCCCCTGCGTCTGTCCCAGCGGCACCAGCTTCACCGCCGCGGCCACCTGGTTCTCGCACCAGGCCCACAGGTAGCCTTCCAGAAGCTCATTCGCTGGAATGGCCCATTCCCGACCCGCCAGCGCGAACAGGGTCGCCCAGCAGGCGTCGCTCCTGGTCGCCCAGGGCTGTGCGGCAGAAACCCCCAGATCCGCGAGAAGCCGGGCCAGGGCACGACCCTGCCCCAGGTCCTCGGCACGCAGCTCGGAGGTCTCGCGACTCGCGCGAAGCCAGTCGTTCCAGTACTCCAGCCCCTGGGGGTCTTCCTGTTGCCAGGCCGCCAGCAGGCGCAGTAGCGCGGGCAGATCGACACCTGTGTGGACGCGCAGAAGTTGTGCCTCGAGCCAGTTCCGCACGGCTTCCGGGCTGCTGACCCAACCGGCATCCACCGCCTGTTCGAGACCGGTGGAGTAGCTGTAGGCACCAACCGGCAGCGTGGGACTGATCAATTGCCAGAGCCGCCGCCGGGCCAGGCCCGCATCGGCCGGAGTGATGACCGGAGGCCGGGGCTGATCAGTGTGCATGCTGGTAACCGTGGGCATGCGAGTGGGCATGACCACCAGCGGCATAGGCGCCGGCCTCCGGCTCGAAGGGTGCCTGTGTGAATTCCACGGTCAAGCCCAGACCGCGCACCATATCGTCGAGCACATGATCGTGCAGGTAGCGCAGCCAGCCATCCCCCAGTTGCAACGGCACATGGCGGTTGCCCAGGTGATAGCCGGCACGAAGGAGTAACAAGGCATCCGGGGAATGCACCTCACTGACCGGTTCCGGTGCTGCCTGAATGCGCACCGCCAGATCCCCCGTGGCGGTGCACAGCCACTCGCCGTCACGAAGTACCTGACCACGTTCCAGCATCACGCCGACCTCGGTACCATCGGTCAGGGAAGCCCGGAAGCGGCTCTTCTGCCGGGTCTCGAAGGGAAGGCAGAGAACGGGGATCGACGGGGCTTCCGCGGGCGTGGTGCAGCGCCGGGTCAGGGTCGGCATCGCCATCAGAACAGGAAGTAGCGCTGGCCCATCGGGACCTCGGCCAGCGGTTCACAGGTGAGCAGTTCGCCGTCGGCACGGACCTGGTAGGTTTCGGGATCGACCTCCATGTGTGGCATCCAGCCGTTCAACACCATGTCCTGCTTGCGCACACTGCGGCACCCACGCACCGCGACCGCCCGGCGGCGCAGACCCAGCCGCTCCGGGACTCCGGCCTCGATTGCAGCCCCGGAAAGGAAGGTGACGGCAGTACTCGAGAGCGCCCGACCATGGCTGCCGAACATCGGCCGGTAGTGCACCGGCTGCGGTGTCGGGATCGAGGCGTTCGGATCACCCATCGGCGCAGCGGCGATCATGCCGCCCTTGATGATCACCGCCGGCTTCACGCCGAAGAAGGCCGGACGCCACAGGCACAGGTCAGCCAGCTTGCCCGGCTCGATGCTTCCCACCGCATGGGCGATGCCGTGGGCAAGTGCAGGATTGATGGTGTACTTGGCGATGTAGCGGCGCACGCGGAGATTGTCTGCGCCCGGGGCGTCGCCCGGCAGCGTACCGCGCTGCACTTTCATCTTGTGCGCCGTCTGCCAAGTACGCAGGATCACCTCGCCGACCCGGCCCATCGCCTGGGAGTCCGACGCAATCATCGAGAAGGCGCCGAGGTCGTGCAGGATGTCCTCGGCGGCGATGGTCTCGCGCCGGATGCGCGACTCGGCAAAGGCCACGTCCTCCGGTATCGCCGGATCCAGATGGTGGCAGACCATCAGCATGTCGAGATGCTCGTCCACGGTATTCACCGTGTACGGACGCGTCGGATTGGTCGACGATGGCAGCACGTTGGACCGGGCGCAGGCCTTGATGATATCCGGCGCATGGCCGCCGCCAGCCCCCTCGGTATGGTAGGTGTGGATGGTGCGGTCCTTCATCGCGGCCAGCGTATCCTCGACGAAACCGGACTCGTTCAGCGTATCGGTATGGATCGCGACCTGTACGTCGTATTCGTCCGCGACGCTCAGGCAGTTGTCGATCGCGGCCGGGGTCGTACCCCAGTCCTCGTGCAGCTTCAGACCGAGTGCGCCGGCCTCGATCTGTTCACGCAGGCCGTCGGGCAGACTGGCATTGCCCTTGCCCAGAAAGCCGAGGTTCATCGGAAAGGCCTCGGCGGCCTCGAGCATGCGCTGGATGTGCCAGGTACCCGGGGTACAGGTGGTCGCGTTGGTCCCGGTCGCCGGACCGGTACCACCGCCGAGCATGGTGGTGACGCCGCTCATCAGCGCCTCATCGATCTGCTGCGGGCAGATGAAATGGATGTGGGCATCGATGCCACCGGCGGTCACGATCATGCCTTCGCCGGCAATCGCCTCGGTGCCCGGACCGATGACAATGTTCACGCCGGGCTGGGTATCCGGGTTGCCGGCCTTGCCGATCGCCTGGATACGGCCATGCCGAATGCCAATATCCGCCTTCACGATGCCCCAGTGGTCGATGATCAACGCGTTGGTGATCACGGTGTCCGCAACTTCGGGACCGGCGCGCTGACTCTGGCCCATCCCGTCGCGGATCACCTTGCCGCCGCCGAACTTCACCTCGTCACCGTAGATCGTCAGGTCCCGCTCGACACGGACAAAGAGTTCGGTGTCGGCCAGGCGAACTCGGTCACCCGTCGTCGGTCCATACATGTCCGCATAGGCGGTACGAGAAATCCTGACACTCATGAACGCCCCCGCTGATCAGCCGCATCCAGCGGCCCCATGACCCGGCCCTGGAATCCGTACACCTGCCGCGCACCGGCATAGGCCACGAGCTGGACCGTCCGGCTCTGCCCCGGCTCGAAGCGCACGGCCGTTCCCGCGGGGATATCCAGACGGAATCCGCGCACCCGGTCACGATCGAACTCCAGCGCGTTGTTGACCTCGAAGAAGTGGTAGTGGGAACCGACCTGAACCGGCCGGTCCCCGGTGTTGGTCACCGCCAGCGTCACCGTCGGGCGCCCGGCATTCAATTCGATCTCTCCCTCTTCGAGCAGGTACTCACCGGGTGTCATGATGTTCCTTTGCCTCGTCGTCGATTCATTTCGGCCGTGCCCGGGATGCAATCCGGGTGATCCGTCAGCGGGACGCCGTGAATACATCCCTGTAGGCTTGACGGCAGCATCCATGCTGCCGACACCCGCTGACGGATCACCCGGATTGCACCCTTCGGCCCCCGGGTCACGCCCCCGCGTTCAGCGGATGGGTTCATGCACCGTGACCAGCTTGGTCCCGTCGGGAAAGGTGGCCTCCACCTGGACCTCGGGAATCATCTCGGGCACCCCCTCCATCACGTCCTCGCGCCGCAGCACTTCGCCACCCAGCGACATCAACTCGGCGACGCTGCGGCCATCGCGTGCGCCCTCCATGATCGCGGCCGAGATCAGCGCGATAGCCTCCGGGTAGTTCAGTTTCAGGCCGCGGTCGCGGCGGCGTTCCGCGACCAGCGCCGCAGTAAACAACAGCAGCTTGTCTTTCTCTCTCGGGGTCAACTCCATGTACGGCTCCGGCAGGTTCAGGTGGACCAGATACGCGGCGGGCAGGGTTCCCGCCCAAGTACCAGCGGGCGCAGCAGTCCCCAGGCCTCGATCATCGATTCCCACAACACTTCACCGGCTGCCGCCAGCCAGCGGCAGACCAGGAGACCGTTAACGGAATGCCCCTGCGATCGTGGGCCCGGCACGGGCAGGAGAGTGCAGCCGAAGGCGACATCGGGCACCTGTCGCAACCGGCTGCGCAGCGCGACCAGCGTTTCCGCCGTGGCCGGCGCAGCCAGCAGCGTCGCCAGGTAGCCGCGACCCTGCAACCCCCAAACCGCCTTGAGCAGGGGATCGCTGCCATTCATCCGCAGTCGCTCTCCGAGCAACGGCCGGCCATCGGCGATGACCTGAAGGCTCGAATCACAGAGACCGCTCTCGAAACTGTCGCCACTGCCCGGGCGACCCAGACCGAGCAGATCCCAGGCCAGAAGGCGCGCGTCACGCGTGAGTTCGAAGCGATTGCGCAACTCGACCCGGGCACCTCCGTGGAGGATATTCAATGCGGGAAGCCACTCCAGAGTACCGCCTGCGGCAACGCGGAAGGACTGCCGCTGATGCGCCAGCAAACCGGACGACCGGTAGAACTTGGCCGCTGCGGGGGTGGTGAGCAGGGCATGGCCGCCGTCCTCCACCGTCACCTCGATATCCAGCCGGTCGCCGCCAACTACGCCCCCGGGTGGATGCAGCAGGTAGGTGTGGCAGGGCGCGCCCTCGGGGTGAAAGGGGCGTTGCACTCGCAGAGGGCCGGCATGACGCCGATGCCGCAATACCGTGCACTGGGGCCCCGCCTCGAACCCGAGTTCCAGCGTCGCATGCCAACCCTGTGTGGCTGGCCGGGATTGCGGCGGCGGCGCCTTGGCACACACTGACGCGAAATGGGAGGTAGGGGACGAAGACATGACCATCGGGGAAGCAGGAATCGGGCCATGCGCGGAGCTCAGTCCCGGATGGCTTCTAACAGACACGCCAGCGCTGTGTCGGGAAAATTCGAAACAGGTGGCTATTCCTGCACTGGCCGGACCTGGTGCATCCACGTCTGACGGTACTCCATGGGCACCGAACTCCGCGCACGACCCGGAAGGGCATGGGTGACCCGATAACCGGAGCAGCCAACGGTCCTCAGCCAGTTCGTGATGCGCCGCCCGCCCCGTTAAAGGGCACGTCATGCACCATTTCGGGGATAAGCGGAAACAGGCGGGACGATATCCGTCCCGCGTGAACACGGGTCGCAATCTCCCGCACCAAGCGATGCGTGCATTCCAGCCCGGGGTGCCCGGTGGCATACGAATACGCCCGGCCCACACCTAGCCGATTGCGCACCACCGGAAATTCCGGGGAGCGGCCGGTTTGCGCAACCCCGTGCCGCCGGGATGTGTCGGGCCAAGGGGCGAATACACGGAGGTGCCATACCGGCCGAGATCCACTCACACCGGTCTTGTCTGGTCATCCGCTTTCAGGCAACCTGAGCCTGTGCCTGCCGCGCCCCAGGAGGGGTCGCGCGACAGCCACCGTTGGAGAGACTCATGGATCCGTTTCTGCTGGCAGCGATCGAGGAAGCCGAAGCCGGCCTTGCGGAGGGCGGTATCCCGATCGGCTCGGTCCTGGTTCACGACGGAACGATCGTCAGTCGTGGCCGCAATCGTCGGGTCCAGCAGGGCAGCAGTATTCTGCACGGCGAGATGGATGCCATCGAGAACGCCGGACGTCGCGCGGCGTCCTTTTACCGGGAGTGCACGCTCTACACCACGTTATCACCCTGCCCGATGTGCAGCGGAGCCATCCGCCTGTACGGCGTCCCCCGCGTGGTCGTCGGCGAGAACCAGACGTTTGCTGGCGAGGAACAATGGCTGCGGGAGCACGGCGTGGACGTTTGTGTCGAGAATGATGCCCGCTGTATCGCGCTCATGCGCCAGTTTATCCGCGAACAACCACAGGTGTGGAATGAAGATATCGGTGAATGACCCAGGGCGTGCACCAAACCGCGGCTACACCAGTGCCAGAAGGATGCTCGCTGCGCTGATCCTCATGGTCATGTCGGGAATTGCTGCGAGTGGCGCAGCAGCACAAGCACTGGTGGAAAGCCTTGCCCGGTCCACGACCAGCTGGGAAGGTTCCCTGCTCCCCGCCTATCCGACGGGTCAACCCGAGGTTCAGATCCTCAGGATCACCATTCCTCCTCGAACCACGCTCCCGATACACAAGCATCCCGTGATCAATGCAGGATATATGCTCGAGGGAGCACTCACCGTGGTCACGGAGCGTGGAGAACGCCTGGAACTGGTCGCCGGTGATACGATCATCGAAGTGGTCGACCTCTGGCACCATGGCAGGAACGACACTTCCGAGCCGGCTGTCATTCTGGTGTTCTACGCGGGTCTGGAGGGGATGCCTCTGAGCCTCTCGGAACACGAAGCTCACCCCCACTGACTGTCATGGCGCCGATAGCCACCTCCGGTAACGAAGGGTGCAGGGTGTCGATCAGTGCTGCGAATCGCACCCATCAAGCCCCGGGGCCCTGGAGGCCAGACTTGGCGTGGTATCGGTGCGGTTCGGCTTGCGCCTCACGGCACCCTACGGGGGGATTGACCCGTAGAACGCATGATGGCACCGCGGCACGCGCGGGTACCGTGGATTCCCGGGCAGCCAATCAGTGTCCGCTCGTGAGACCGACAACACCATAAAGGTCACTACCTTCCAAAGGAGTCCACGATGTCGAAACGCCTGTCGCTGTTCCCGGTATTATCTGCGCTGTTGCTTGCCGGATGCCTGTCCACAGAGTCCCCCGAGTCCGACACTGGTGGAGAAACCCGGTCCGTGGGACCGGAAACCCTGACCATCCTGACCGAGGACTATCCGCCCCTGAGCTTTCTGCAGGATGGGATGCTGACCGGTCAGGCGACGGAGGTCGTCCGGGCCTTGCTGGCCGAAACCGGCGAAGACGCGGTGCTACGGCTCGTGCCCTGGGAAGAGGGGCTGGATGCAGTGTTGAACGATCCCGCGACCGCACTCTTCAGTACGGCCATGACCCCCGAGCGGAAGGAGAGGCTTCAATGGGTCGGCCCCATCGGAGCACTCGATACCCGTTTGTATGCGCGTGCCGGCGAATCCCTGTCGATTGGCAGCCTCGCGGACGCGCGCCAGGCCGGGCCAATCGCCACTGTGAGTGGCTATTATGGCGAACAAGTCCTCGCAAGCCGCGGGTTCACCAATACGGTGTCCTATCCGGATGAGGATGCAGCCATCGTCAGTCTTCTCGATGGTTCATCAACGCTGTTGGTCAGTAATGACACAGCCCTTCCGGATCTGCTGGCGCGAATCGATGCCGGAATGGATGCCGTGGAGCCCGTGTTCACGCTGTCGATCAACCCGACCTATCTTGCGTTCTCACCGCTGGTTCCCGAAGAACGGGTGACGCGATGGCAGAACGCACTCGATCGGTTGAAGCGGGACGGTCGGTTCGAGCAGATCTACAACCAATGGCTGTCGCATGGCGTGGCCCCCGGTGTACTGCTGATGGTGACCGAGGACTATCCGCCCCTCACCTACATGGAGGATGGGAAAGTCACCGGCATCGTCACCGAGGTGCTGTTGGAAATCACCGAACGCCTCGGAATCGCTGAACCGATCCGCATGACCCACTGGAACAACGCCTACAACCTGGCCCTGCTGCACCCGAACGTCGTCCTTTTCAGTATAGAGCGTACCGAGGAACGCGAAGACCGCTTTCACTGGGTGGGTCCGGTCGGCAGCAACCGGGCAATCCTTTACGGGCGCGCAAACACCGATTACGCCGTCGAAAGCCTCGCGGATGCACGTGCCGTAAACACCATTGCCACGACCACCGACTGGTTTACGGAACAGTATCTGCAGGAAGCCGGCTTCACCAACCTGGTGAGCCGGCCGACCCCGGCCGCGAGTGTCCAACTGCTGATGGACGGCGCTGCCGACCTGACAATCCTGACCGATAGCACGGCACCTCGAATCGTGGCCGAATCCGGTTACCACATGCACGACCTGCAGCCGTTGCTGACCGTACTCGAAACGGATTACTACATCGCCCTGTCTCGCGGAACACCCGGCGCGATCGTACGCGAATGGCAGACGACGCTGGAGGGCCTCAAGGCAGACGGAACGATCGCACGGATCCATGAACGCTATTCGAAGGCCGCGCCGAATCAACAGCCCGAAGCCCGGTAATGGCAGCCTGTCGGGGCTACGCGCATTGGGAACCGTTCAAGCAGGGGTTGCCACGCCGAATCCGGCGCACAGCGACTACTCGGCCCGGATGACGTCACCCGCTGCCGCACCCGGGGGAAACGGCACGCATCGGGAGCGCGCCTGACCCGAAAGGCGCGCGCCTTTCGCCAGGAACGTCTACACTCGGCATCAGGAGAGAGTTTCCGGAAAAGGAGCCCTGTCACCCCAAGGCGACCGGCCCAGCGGCGCTCGACCCGACAACGTCCGAAGTCCTTCAGAATGCCGGACCCGAACAGACCCCCGTCGGTGGACAACGAGGTTGCACGCCCATGGAGGAACCTTGATGCGGAGGGCAGCTCGTGGTGTGCGTTTGGCGGAAAGACCCGCTCTGATGACTCGCCTTGCCTGCAATCGCTGGCCCTTGACGGTGTCTCTGCTCAGCGTTTTTCTATACACGTTGCCGGTGCACTCTCTCGAGAATCGATCGGCTGCGGCACTACCTTACCTGGCACCCGAGCACGTCCAGGGGGCGACGACGATCAATGCCGATGAGGCCTGGCTGCTTTTCCGTTCCGGGATGATGTTCGTCGATGTCCGCTTGCCCGCCGATTACATGGCGGGTCGTGTTCCCGAGGCGCACTCCCTCACGATCATGCGCGATCCCGACCATCCGGGTGATTCCTTTCAGCGCGATCGTCTGCTGGATATAGCCGGCGCGCTGGACACCCCGATGGTCATCTATTGCAATGAACGTGATTGCTGGCGCTCCGAGGCCGCGATCACGCGCGCGCGTGAATGGGGCTTCACAAACCTTTATTTCTTCCCGGGAGGCTTTCCGGAATGGGTTGCAAGCGGATACCCGTTCGAATGACGCGCCGCAAGCGGGGGCACTGATGGCAAGGTTCGGAAGGGCGCGTTTCCGCTTGCAGTCGGTGCTGATCCTGGCGATGGCCCTGGCGTTCGTGTTGTCGACGCTGACCGTCGCGTTAGGCACGTTCTACGCGATGGCTGAGGCGGAGCAGCGCATGGAGGAACAGGCGATGGAGGGGCATTCCGCGGTATGGCGGCAGACACTCGCAGCCGAATTCCAGCGACTTCGCGGCGAGGTCACAGGAATCACCCGCGATGCACTTCTGATCGAAGCCCTGGCGACGGCGATCGACGTACGTCCCTTTGCAGCGCCAAAGTACAACCGGCTGGGTGCGACCGGCGTCGTGGACCGCCTTGTCGTCATGGACGACAGCGGTCAGATTGTGTTCGATTCCCACCCTGTTTCCGGCCAGACCTCCCTCCCGATCGGGCAGTCCAGCCTGGACAACGGACGTTTCCAGCAGGGCGTCCATCATACCGCCAGCGGAACCCATTATGCTGCGCTCGCGGTGCCCCTCTACCGGAGTGGCAGCCCGGTCGGCTCCGTCGTGTTGCTCAAGGACTTGACGACCGATGCATTGAATTCGCTCGCCGGGGCCACTGGCGCGAAAATTGCCCTTCTGGACAGCGCAGGTATCCGTTCAACCACCACCCCTGACATGCAGAATTACCCCATCGGAGAGGTCAACGAGCAGGTCAGCGCGCATCGGCTTTCCGTGGACGGCGGGCACCGGTTGATGGTCCATCTGCCAGTCATACCGTTTGGTGCCGACAACCCGACTGCCAACGTCTTGGTGGTGCAGGACATTACCGATTCGGTGGCGGCCCAGCGACTCATCAATACCGCGATGCTGGTTGCCGCAGTGCTGGTCCTGACCCTGATCGCGGGCGCGCTTTATCTCGGATTGAGAGGCGTTCTCCAGCCACTGCGCAAGGCGGTCGAGACATTGGACGATGTCGGTCAGGGCCGTTTCGACTCCGACATCCGTCCGGACTCGCCCATCCTCGAAATCGCCACTCTGCAGCAGTCTGCCCAGGTCATGGTGCGCCGACTGCGCCGGATGCTGGAGGTCGAGGAGAATGCCCGGTTGGCGTTTCGGGACTCGCTCACCCAACTCCCCAACCGCCGCCTCCTGCTGGAACGGCTTGGCCATGTTGTGGATGCGATCAGGGGATCGGATGCGAACGCCGCGCTGATCCTGATCGACCTCGACCATTTCAAGATCCTCAATGATACCCGGGGACATTCCATTGGAGACCGCCTGCTCATCATCATCGGAGAACGCCTGAGCGCAACGATACGCCCTTGTGACACGTTGGCGCGACTGGGCGGCGACGAGTTCGTGATACTGCTGGAACGGTTGAACGCTGATCGTGAACAGGCTCGGGCGGAGGCCCGGAAGTTCGCCGAGGTCCTCATGCAGCGGATCGGCAAACCCGTGCCACTGGGCGAAATCGAACATGTGGTCTCGGCCAGCATCGGAATCACCCTTTTCCCGCAGGCGGACGACTCGGCCGAGGAACTTCTGAAGCAGGTCGACTTCGCCATGTATCAGGCCAAGCATCAGGGGCGCGACGGCATTCGCTTCTACGACCCGGAATTGCAATCCCAACTCCAGCGTCAGGCGGATCTGGAACGGCATTTGCGGCGCGCCCTGCTCGGCAACATGCTCGAGCTTCATCTGCAACCGCAGGTGGATGCCGCTGGCCGGATCTACGGCGCCGAGGCCTTGATGCGCTGGCCCGGTCCCGACGGCACGTATACGGAGCCGAGCGAGTTCATCCGAGTGGCCGAACTGACCGGGCAGGTGGTGACACTCGGCCAGTTCGCAATGCTGCAGGCCTGTCGGACACTGAGGCACTGGTCCGGCGTGCCGGCACTCATGAATCTCAGTATCGCGGTGAACTGCTCCGCCGAACACATCAGCCAGCCATCATTCCTGGAGAAACTGGATGCCATCCTGGCAGAAACCGGCGCCCCGGCCGAACGCTTGCACATCGAACTGACCGAGAGTGTGATGGTGGACTACAGTGAGACCCTGATGACCAATCTTGCCGGCCTTCGCGCGCGTGGAATCGGGTTGGCAATGGACGATTTCGGCACCGGATACTCGTCGCTATCGTACCTGAAGCAGTTGCCACTGGACTGGTTGAAGATCGATCGTTCGTTCGTCGCCGACATCGAGCAGAGTCCCGATGACGCCAGCATCGTGCAAACGATCATTGCCATTGCAAGCTTGATGGGCCTGGGCGTGATCGCCGAAGGGGTAGAGACTGCGGCCCAGCGGGAATTCCTTGTCCGGCATGGCTGCCAGCGCTTTCAGGGATACTTCTTCCACGACCCAATGCCCGTTGATGCTTTCGAAAGCCTCGTTGTCGATGTCACCGTGGGTCAACGATCCTCCCTCGCTACCGGGAGCGAGGAGTAGGGAATACGGAACGCGTCTACAGCGCTCTTGCTCCAGCGGATACGACACCCGACGTTTCGAAGACCATTCTGCCCATCATCCGCCGGTCAGAACCGCGCCCGCGGCAAGCACGATGATCACGGCGAGTGCGATCGCTCCGATCACGCGAGACCCCCGTATTCTGTTGTGCCGCACTTCGAAACCACCTTCCTCGTCCCAGAAGGTCCTGCCATTCGCGGACAGCCCGTAGTGCTGCGCCGCCATCAACAGCTGGCCGATAACGGGCGAACCGGCACCCAGTCCCTTGGCCCAGACCATGTCCGAGCGCCGCAGGGCCTGCTGGAAGGAAAGCAGCGAACCATCGGGATTGACAACCCGAATACCGAAAACCCATTTCCCCGGGGTCGTTGCCAGTCGGCTGATCAGGACGGGCTCGATCAGAAGATCGACGAACAGCGCAGCCATCCCGAACAGCATCACCCCCAGCAACGTGATCTGCTCTGGCGTCAACCAGAACCACCAGGCCGCTCCGACCGGGACAGCGCCCAGAAGCACATCGAACGATCGCGCCCAGAGACGGACCCAAGGATGCACGTCCGACGTACTCGTGTTCCTCGCCATCTTCACTGAACTCCTGTATGTGCTGCGGAACTCAGCGCGCGGCGAGTTCGGCGTCGATCGCCCGTTCAGCCTCCAGCCAGTAAGCATGGTTGTCACCGACAAAGCCGTTGCGCTCGGCGATGAAATAGGCAGCGTCCTGGATCATTCGGTACCGCTGTTCGGGAGTCACCGCGGCAGCAGCGGATTTCTTACGCTGCGCTGACGCTGGGCGGGAAACCGCCCTGGCCGGCGCTTTCTTTGGAACCGAGGCTTTCTTCACGGCAGACTCGCCCGCAGCCTTGGCCTTCTTGGCCGTCTTTGCAGTTCTTGCCGAACCCGAAGCTGCGGCTTTCACGGGCGCAGCGGGCTTTGCGGCTGCTGTCGTTGCGGGTGCCGTGGACGCCTTCGGCGCCTTGGGATCAACGGTCTTGTCCGTCGCGTTCTTTTTCGGTTTCTTGGCCATGTTCATCCCCCGTCGTGTTGTAGAAATCGCCCCGATGGCCGCGCCATGAATTCCAGCCGTCCCACTGGAACATTCATGCAAGCTCGTTACAGGATCGCCTGGCCGTGCACTCGGTCACGGCGTTGGACCACATCGGAATGGACCACGCTGTGGCACGATCATTGGACTTGTGCCGGCACACTTGGCGATGTCCCGCAGTCACCGACCTTTCGCCATACCCGGTCACGGATCATAGGCTGCCGGACCCCGCCCTTCAACACATCGCGAACGGCCACCCACTGCATCCCCGGTTCTTGACCCGCGAAGACCCGGTGGCTGTTTACCGGGGGCGCAATAACCAGTGGCCGCCGGCCATCCGTCGACCAACACGGGCTGCACGCCGCCCGTTGCCGTCATCACGCGAGTTCCGCGCGGACCCGGGTCGCAATCTCCTCCACCGAGAGGTGCGTGACTTCCAGCCGCGGGATATGCTCGCGATACAGGAACTCGTCGATCGCAAGGCACTCCTGGCGACACTGCGGCAGACTGGCGTAGCGGCTGCCAGGGCGTCTCGCCTCCCGGATGTGTGCCAGCCGCTCGGGGGAGATCACCAGGCCCAGAAGGCGTCCGCGCAGGCCGCGCAACGAACGGGGCAGCTGCGTGTCCCCGCTAAGATCCTCGGGAATCAGCGGGTAATTGGCGGCAAACATGCCATAGTTCATCGCCAGGTAAAGGCAGGTTGGCGTCTTGCCCGAACGTGACACCCCCATGAGCACCACCTCGGCATGCCCGATATCGCCAGTGGCCAACCCGTCATCGTGCGCAAGGGTGAAGTTCAGGGCCTCGATGCGTCGGTCATAACGCGCGAGATCACCCATCCCATGGGCACGTCCGGAAACCGACTCGGCGGTGCGCTGGAAGACCTGCTCCAGTTGTTCCAGATGATCGGAGAAGATATCCAGCACCGGGACCGGAGACTCCCTGAGCTGTGCCCGCAGGGCCGCATCCGCAAACGTCGCCACGACCAGTGCAGGCTGCGGCCCCGCACGAATCCGTTCGAAGCAATCTTCCATGTGCGCCGCACTGCGCACGAAGGGCCGCAGATGCCATCCCGGGTGGAGCCCCTCGAACTGGGTCAGGAGTGTACGCGCCAGCGTCTCGGCCGTGATACCGGTCCCGTCCGACAGCAGGTAGACCTGAGGCTGATTGGCGTCAGACACGTTTCATCGTCTCCGCGAGCCGTTCCCAGGTGGGAATCAGCGAATCCGGGTTCAACGACATGCTTTCGATCCCCTCCGCCACCAGCCACTCGGCGAGGTCCATATGATCGGAAGGGCCCTGCCCGCAGATGCCGACGTACTTGCCCTTGCCACGCGCGGCGCGGATGGCCATGGACAGCAGTGCCTTGACCGCATCGTCGCGTTCATCGAAACACGACGCCACCAGTGACGAGTCGCGATCGACACCAAGCGTCAGCTGAGTCAGATCGTTGGAACCGATGGAGAAGCCGTCGAAAAATTCGAGGAACGCATCTGCGAGCAGCGCATTGGACGGGATTTCACACATCATCACGATCTTCAACCCGTTCTCACCGCGCTTCAGGCCTTCTTCCTCCAGCACCCGGATCACGCCTCGCGCCTCGGTCAGCGTGCGAACGAACGGCACCATCACCTGCACGTTCTCCAGACCCATGTCCTCGCGCACGCGCTTGATGGCCCGACACTCGAGCGCGAAGGCCGGGCGGAAGGTATCCGACAGATACCGGGCGGTACCGCGGAACCCCAGCATCGGATTCTCCTCGTCCGGCTCGTAGGCCTTGCCGCCCAGCAGGTGCGCATACTCGTTGCTCTTGAAGTCCGACAGACGAACGATCACCGGTTCCGGCGCAAACGCCGCCGCCAGCGTGCCAACCCCTTCGCTGAGACGGCGCACGAAGAATTCCACCGGGTCATCGAAGCCCGCGACCCGTGTCGCGATCTCGGCGCGCACCTCTTCGGGCACGTTGGGGTAATCCAGCAGGGCGAGCGGGTGGATACCAATGTGGCTGTTGATGATGAACTCGAGCCGCGCAAGGCCGATTCCGGCGTGCGGCAGACGGGAGAAGGTGTACGCACGCCCCGGGTTGGCGACATTGAGCATCAGCTTCACCGGCAGCGTCGGCAAATCGCTGACGCCGGTACGCTGAATATCGAATTGAATCAGGCCGTCGTAGACGTAACCATCATCGCCCTCCGCACAGGAAACGGTTGCATCCATGCCATCTCGAAGCACCTCCGTTGCATCGCCGCAGCCCACCACGGCCGGAATCCCCATTTCGCGGGCAATGATCGCCGCATGGCACGTCCGTCCACCCCGATTGGTGACGATTGCGGAGGCCCTTTTCATGATCGGCTCCCAATCCGGATCGGTCATATCCGCGACCAATATGTCGCCGGATTCCACCGTATGCATGTCATCCGGAGATTCCACGATCCGGATTCTTCCGGATCCGATGCGCGCTCCGATGGCGCGTCCGGTAACCAGCGGCTGCTGGTCATGGGATGCCAGGCGATAGGTCTCGCTGACGCCAAGCTCGACCCGACTCTCGACGGTCTCGGGCCGCGCCTGCACGATCAACAATTCACCGGTCTCGCCGTCCTCGGCCCACTCGATGTCCATCGGCATGCCATAGTGGTCTTCGATGGCCACTGCATACCGCCCGAGCAACTGTGCCTGCTCATCGTTCAGACAGAAGCGAGAGCGCAGCTTCTCGGGAGTGTCTTCGATGCGGGTACCACCGCCATCGGTCAGTACCATACGGATCGCCTTGCTGCCGAGCGTGCGGCCGATGATGGCCTGCTTACCCGCGCGCAGGGAGGGCTTGAAAAGCTGGTATTCATCCGGGTTGACCGAACCCTGGACCACTGTCTCGCCAAGGCCCCAGGCTCCGGTGATGAATACCGCGTCGCGGAAACCCGTTTCCGTATCGAGCGTGAACATGACGCCGCTGCAGCCGATATCGGATCGGACCATGCGCTGGACCCCTGCCGACAACGCAACCTCATCATGCGCGAAGCCCTGGTGCTCGCGGTAGGCAATGGCACGATCGTTGTAAAGGCTGGCAAACACCTTGCGCAGGGCAGTCAGCACCTCGTCGATGCCGCGTACGTTCAGGTAGGTCTCCTGCTGTCCGGCAAACGACGCCTCGGGAAGATCCTCGGCAGTCGCCGAGGAACGCACCGCCACGGGCACATCTTCCCCCATCCGCGCGTAGTGCTCACGCACGGCCTGCTCGAGCTCGTGCGGCAAGTCGGCCTCCTCGATCCATTCCCGCACCTCCCTGCCGGCCACCTGCAGCGACTGGATATCGTCGATGTCCAGCCCCTTCAAGCGCTGCTTGATCCGCTCGTCCAATCCACTCTGTGCCAGAAGTGCCCGGAACGCATCTGCGGTTGTCGCGAATCCACCGGGCACCCGCACCCCTGCCTCGGCAAGGTTGCCGAGGAGCTCGCCCAGCGAGGCATTCTTGCCGCCCACCTGCGCTACGTCTTTCATCGTGAGTGCGGCCAGATCGATTACCCAACTCATTCTTTTCTCCTTGGTGGATGCTCGTTTGCGAAGTCACGCTGTGCAGGCCTTACAGCCCGTTCCATTTTCGTTGCTAATCGTCAACGATCGGATCCTCGGTCAAGAGCACATAGGCCTTGTAGCGGGCGCTGATAGTGTTGATGTACGCGACGGGCTCACTGCCCCGGACGTAACCGTGACGCGCTTGGGAAAAATACTTCCGCTGCGACAGCAGCAGCATCGCTTTCTCGACATGATCGAACCAGCGGTCCTGATCCCAGCCCTTCTGGTAAGCAAGACGACGCGCATCCATCAGGTGGCCGAGGCCGGCGTTGTAGCCGACCAGCGCGAACCATACCTGATCAGCAACCGGAAGGTCGTCGGCAAACTGCTGTCGGACCCAATCAAGATAGCGGATACCGCCGCGTATGTTATCCGCAGGATCCTCGATGTTCCTGACACCGACCTGTTCCGCGGTGCGGGGCATCAGTTGCATCAGCCCGACTGCGCCCATGGCCGAGCGCGCATCCGGATCAAAGCGGCTCTCCTGATACATCTGGGCCACAATCAGACGCCAGTCGAACTCATGAGGTTCGGCGTACCGGCGCACCAGGTCATCCCAGGGAGATAGCTGCCCGGCCGCGCGAACCCGCTCGTCGATCTGCCGGCGAATCGTCTGCGTATCCTCGAAATAGCGCCGGTACAGGATGTTGTAAAACGTACTGCGGTGTTCCTTCCGAAAGAACTCGTTCAATGCCGCCAACAGGGCTTCATTCGCGGCGTGCACAGCCCACGCGTGGGGAATCGGCGAACCCGCCTCGAACTGCCGCACGATGTCGTCGCGGCGCGCCAGTTCCACCCCAAGAAGATGCCCCTCGGCCACGGCATGATCGAACTCTCCGGCGATGAGCCTGTTGATGACATCTTCGAGATCGCCGCCAGTTCGTGGCAATGGGGCCAGGGAGAAATCATGATCCCGGGACAGGACCTCCAGTTCATTCCAGAAGACACTCTCGGCAGAGGCGGCAACGGTACTGCCGGCCACATCATCCCAATCCGTGACTTCATCGGCAGCGCCAGGACTGACGAGATACGGCTGGGCGTGATGCCAGGGATCCGTCAATTGGACATTCGGCACATCCCTGATGCTACCGGGCTCCAGGAATCCGCCGGCGATGTCGGCGCGCCCCTCCTCCAGCCATTCGAGCGCCACGTCCGGGTGGGGCGGCACGACCACCTCCAGACGCATCTGATGTTCCTCCGCAAACCGCCGCGCGAACTCGTACTCGAACCCCGCCAGTTCGCCGCGCCAGAGGAAATAGGATGCTGCCGTGTTGGGCAGAAGGATGCGCAGGGTGCGCCGATCCTGCAGCCCGGGGAGATCGTCGACGTAGCGGGCCTCACGAGGGCGGGTCAATTGCTCGGTGGTCAGAAACCGATTGAGCGCGGCGAGCAGTTGCGGAGTTTCCGAACGCACCGCCCAGGCAATGGACTGCCTTTCTCCAAGCGCGAAGGCGACACGCAGGTCGTCGCGGTAACTCAGGTACATTTCGGCAATGTTGCTGTCACGAACGGTGGCGTCGATCTCGCCAGCGACGAGCATGTCCAGCGTCGTCTCATCGTCGAAATGATCAAGGCTTGGAAGGAGGTGGATATCAGGGTGTTCATTCCGCAAGCCGCTCAGTGTCTCCCAGAACGACGTTGCCTGATCCACCATGATCCGGCGCCCCGCCAGGTCCCCGACCGACTCGATGCTATCGTCGGCCGCCGCGACGAGCACCACCTCGTGCACATGATCGATAGGCAGGGAAAAATCCACTCGTTCCCGACGGCTGTCGGTCACCGTGAGGTTCGCGGCAACGATATCGGCCCTTCCCTGCTCCAGCAAAGGCAGCATTTCCCTGAGGCGGAAGACCGGCACCAGCTCGAGACGCAGGCCGAGCGAGGTGGCAAAAGTCTCGGCGAGCTCCCGCTGCTGGGCTACTGGGGAACCCTGTCGCGGCAACGACGGTTCACCAAGGGCTGTGCCTGGCACCACAACCCGGAGCGTACCGCGCTCCAGCAGGGCATCGAGATCCCCGGTGTCGATCCCGCTGCCGTAGAGCGGCCCATCGCCCTGTTCCCCACAGCCTGGGGTTGCCAGAAACAGCAGGGCGAGCATCAAAAACCAGCGTGTCAGCATCGGCGGTCCCGGACCATCGAGAGGAACAGCCCTTGTTATAGCCGATCACTGACAGGTTCTCCTGCAGGAGAATCCGCCGAACGAGAACGAGTCCTGCGTTACCTGCCGTGTTTTCAGGCACTCGGCACCTCTCAATGATGAAAACGCAGGCTGCCAATGAGCGCGGCGACTTCCGTCGCACGGCGTGGGACACTGCGGAAACACGGATGGCCGGCCACACGACGCGGTTCACGATTTACAACACCATACGCCATGGACTGCCGTGTCATGAGGTAACCGGGAGGAGTTTCATAGCCGGCGGCACATTACCCCGCAATGTTACCCGGGGATTCAGCGAAGGCGTCGGGTGCTGAAATTCCCGCGCAGCAGAACACGCTCCAGCGTTTCAGCCGACGCCGGGTAACCACTGCCGGCAGAACGGGATCTCCGGCCAGGATCGACCGTGAAGGGAAAATCCGTCAGAAGAACAGCATGACGCTGATCGAGGCCATGATCGGCGCACCAGCCACGATGGCAAGGGTGAGCACGCACACGGAGCAATCTTTGAAACGTCCGGAACGAAAAATCTTCAAGGCTTTTCTCCACATAAGCCAACAAACCCACTTGGCGCCCAGCATCAGAGCCTGACAGAATGAGAACCGTGCCGCAACCCGTGAGGTCATCGACCCGGGCGCCTTCGACAGGATCCGGAACCGAGCAATGCGCGACACATGAGCCATACACGCCCGTCAATACTGGCAAGCAGTCTAGAGGCGGCGGTTCCGGGAACCCATGATCCATGTCACTAAACTCGATGATTGCCTGATTCCATCGGTGTCGGCCGTTTCCCGGGCCGATCGCCGCATCGGGTATGCTTCAGGCGTGTTCGTTATTTCAGGAGTTACTGGATGGCCACGAGGCAAACCATGGACGCACTCGATACCGCCGAACGGGTCTGCTCCAGACGCGGCGTACGGCTCACCGCTCTTCGCCGTCGCATCCTGGAACAGATTTTGCAGACCGACGGCGTGATCAAGGCCTACGACCTGATCCACCATCTGAGCTCCGCCGACCGCAGCATCAAGCCACCGACGGTGTACCGCAGCCTCGCGTTCCTGCTCGAACAGGGCTTTATCCACCGCATCGAGAGTCTGAACGGCTTTGTCGCGTGCAATCATCCAGGCGAGGCCCATGACACCCTGCTCATGCTATGCGACGCGTGTGGGCACATTCATGAGATGCACCTCGAACACATCAGTCACGCGCTGGACTGCATCGCCGAGGAACAAGGTTTCGCCATCAGCGCCAAGGTGGTCGAATTGCATGGGCTCTGCAGCGACTGCCAGCGCGCCGACAGGAAGTCGGGCTCAACGGTCTGAAACGCGGGACCCTTGGCAGACGGTTCAATGGCTCGAGACATACAGCAACAAGACAGCAATGCGCCTCTGACCGCCTTGCCGCCGTTACTGCGGCACGATTCCCGTGTCGTCATCATGGGCAGCTTCCCAGGAAACGCTTCGCTCCGGGCGCGCGAATACTATGCCCATCCCCGCAATCAATTCTGGCCCATCGTGAGCAGACTGCTGCAGCACCCGCTGCGTGAACTGTCCTACGCGGAACGAACACGCTACCTGCTCGATCACCGCATCGGCCTCTGGGATGTCTATGCGAGTTGTCTGCGCAATGGCAGCCTCGACTCTGCGATTCGATCGCCCGTCCCCAACGATCTCGCCACCCTCCGGGTCATGGCTCCGGAACTGCGGCTCGTGATCCACAACGGCGCGGAAAGCGCCCGGCGGATGCGGGAAATCGAGCAGCTGGGGCTTCCTGCGATCCGCCTGCCCTCGACCAGCCCGGCCAACGCCCGCGTCGACCTGGAAACCAAACTCGCTCTCTGGCGCGAAGCGTTGACCGGGGCAGGGGTGCTCCCCGGGGGGTCATAGGACTCGCGCCCCCCGGGCGGGCGGGGATCGTCCGGGGATTACCGCCCCCGCTGCGCGGCGCTCGCGGGCACCTCGTGCTCCCGCAATGCAGAGGGACACCCGGAAACGTGCGTTCTCGGCTCGCCCTTTCGTTCAGGGGCGGTGGTAGAGCCGCACGCCCACGAGGAAGTTGCGGCCCGGAGCGGGCTCGAAATGGCGTCCGAAACTGGCGTTGATGCGAAGATTGTCGACGGTATCGGCATCGAGCAGGTTGTTTACTGCGAGAAATCCCTCCGCACGCAGCGGACCATGATCCCAGTGTCTGCCGATACGCGCGTTGAGCAGCGTCTGTGCACCGATCCGGACAGTATTGGCATCATCGGCGAACCGGTCGCCCGTAAAGAGCAGGTCGGAAATCGCGAACCAGCGGCCGTCGCGCCAGGCGGCCTCGAGAAACAGTTGCTCCCGGGGCAGGCCGGGCAAACGATTGCCGTTCCGGCGCTCGCCGCCGACGACGAATTCCCGATAGCGGAAGTCGTTCAGACTGACGGCCGCACGCAGATTCCATTGCGGGTGCGGCCGCAGATCCAGTCCGATCTCCAGCCCTTCGCGGGCGGTTCGACCCGCGTTGCGGTAGAAATTTCGCCCATCTTCGTCCAATTGGAACGGTACCAATTCGTCGCGCACTCGGGCTGCGTACGCGGTCACGTCGTAGCTGAGGATACCCGTCTCACCGCGCACGCCCAATTCCATACTGCGCGCGTTCTGCGGCTCCAGGTCGGGGTTGAACCCACCGGCGCCGGAGGGATTGGCGAACTCGGTGAAGGTCGGGGTCTCGAACGCCGTGGCCACATTGACGAAGGCCTGCTGACCGGGCCGCCAATGCCAGATCAAACCGCCGCTCATACTCGTCTCGTCAAACACACGCCGGCCAGACAGGTCCTCGCCTCCCGCCCGAAGGCGGTCGTCGATCCCGAACCGGATCCGGTCGTGACGCAGGCCAAACGCGAGGTTCCAGTCATCGCCAAGCAGCGTGTCGGTCTGCACGAAGATACCGCGAGTGCGAGCTCGTTCTCGCTGATCCAGTGCCAGGGGACCGGCCACCGGCTCACCCATCGGGTTACAGGATGCCTCGAGGGCAGCGTTGATGCAGTTTCGGGTCCGATCGTCCCGCTGTTGTTCCAGGTCCAGACCGAACAGCGCCCGGGTCGGACCGAAGTCGCGCTCGTAACCGACACTCAAGCCATGGAAGTCACGCTCGTAGGCCACCTGGCTGCTGCCGAAGAATGGCAGCTGCTGCGCATAGTCGCGGTGGGTCATGAAGGCATTCAGCCGCAGCCGGCCCTGCCCAAGGGACTGCCGCCACTGTGCGCCCAGTGTCAGTTGTTCGGCGGATTGTCGGCTGTCCAGCCGCAACGCCAGCGGTGCCGCGGCACGGCGGTCGGTTGCCGTCTCGGCCCGAGTCAATGCACCGGGATCCTCGGTCAGCGGGGCGTCCAGATAGCGCAGATGGAGGTTCAGGTCGCCCGATTCGAACGCCTGTGCCGTGTGCAGGCGCAGCAACCGTTTCTCCGCGCGCGACTGGTCCCGGTAGCCATCGAAGCGCAGATCGTGAAACGTCAGCGAGTAGGAACCCGATGCAGACCCGGCCTCGCTGGTGGCCTCGAGACGCTGGAAACCATGGCTGCCGCGCAGTACGCCGCCCCCATGTCCGCGTGGGTTGCTGCCGTCACGGGTCGAGATGGCTACCACGCCTCCGGTCGCATTGCCGTAAAGAGCCGCGTTCGGCCCACGCAGCACCTCGATCGAATGGGCATTGAGCAGGTCGATGGCGTCCACCTGTGACTGGCCATCGGGCGTGGTCTCGGGGATGCCGTCCTGCAGAATCCGCAACCCGCGGATCCCGAACGGGGCACGGGCGCCGAACCCGCGGATGGAAACGCGCACGTCCTGGGCAAAGTTGTAGCGGTTCTGCGCGAATACTCCGGGAATCCGGTTCAGGGCCTCGTCCATCTGCAGCCCCTGCCGTCCCTGGGTTGCATCGTCAACATCAACCATGTCGACCGCGGCGGGAAGCTCGCTGAGCGGCATGGCCAGGCGCGGCGCAGTGACTGTAACCGTCATCGGCTCCAGCAACTCCTGCGCAAGAACCGGCGCCGCGGGCAACCCGGCACAAAGCAGGACGAAGGGCAGCAGAGTACGACGGGCCGCCGGGTTACGACGCGGGAAGAGCGTCCGCCAGTAGCTGCCTGGCGACGGAAAACGTTGTGCCCGAAAACTCACCACATGTAGGGCATCATCCGCCCCATGCGCCCCATGGTCGAGTCGATGGAGGTGGTCATGATGTCGATGTTGACATTCAGGCGGCGCATTTCCTCGGCCATGACCGGCACCCCCGCCATTTTGCCGTCCATGGAGTCCATGGTCGCGGCGATACGCCCCATGTCCCCGCGCATCGCACGCATGTCCTCGCCCATCGCCGGCATCACCGCGAGCATCTCGCGCACCTCATGCAGTACATCGCGGGTGTCGTGGAGAATCACCGCCAGCGCATGCCCGGCGTTCAGTGCACCGTCCTCCGCCCGGGCAACGTCGGACCTGAGCCTTTCGATGCGGTCCCTGAAGGCCTGTACGTGGTGTCCGGGCCGCGCGTCGGGTTCCGCGGGCGCTGGTTCGGCCACCGGCGGAACCTGCATCGGGGCTGCGTGCGGCCATCCCAACTGCTGCGCCGTGGCTTCCGTAACGCCAAAGGTATGAGACAGCGCATAGAGACCCAGTGCCAGCGTCAGCAGAAACAGCGCCACGGTCCAGCGAAACAGGCGTTCCAGCCGCTGCAGCCTGCGTTCACCGGCAACGGCGATGCGGGCGAGATCGGTGATCGCCTCCGAGGGATCATTGAATCGCATTGGGGTCTGGTCCATGGTGAGTCTGCTCCAGGCTTGGACGGGGGTATGGCTTGATTTCACGACCAGCCGATGGGCATCAGAGTTTCCACGGCATTCGTTCGCCTACCCGCATTTGCTCTCGCCGCAATTCAGACAGGTGAGGCAATTGTCCATGGCAACCACGGCCTTGGTGTTGCACTTGCCGCAGAGCTGCGCGCCCGGTGGAAAGGCGTCACCCGGTTCGGCTTCGGTCCTTGCCAGGTTGCGGCTGGCCTCGAACTGGGTCCGTTTCTCTTCGATGTGCCTGCGCTGGTGTTCGTCCAGTCCGTCATCCGTGATCAGGCCGATCATGCGCATGTGGCCCTCGATCGCGTCGCCGATCTCCGCAACCAGGGACGGCATGTACCGACCTCCCTTTTTGAAATAGCCGCCGCGCGGGTCGAAGACCGAGCGCAGCTCCTCGACCAGGAAAGTCACGTCGCCGCCCTTGCGGAACACTGCCGAGATGATTCGGGTCAGCGCGACGATCCACTGGAAGTGGTCCATGTTCTTCGAGTTGATGAAGATCTCGAACGGTCGGCGCAGTTCGTGCTCGGTACCCGGATTCAGCACGACATCATTGATCGTTACGTACAGCGCATGCTCGGACAGCGGCGTCTTGATCTTGTACGTGGACCCCATGAGCATCTCGGGCCGTTCGAGCTTCTCGTGCATCTGCACGACCTTGCTGTCCGGATCCTCGACGTTCTGCTCGCTACCGGCACCCGATTCCGCGCTCGGCTTGTGGTCACGGGAAACCTCGAAACCGATGATCTTCTTGTCAATCTGGATGGTCATGATCGCGCTCCACGCTCAGAACTTGCCGTAATACCCTTCCTTCAGGGCATCGTAGAGGTTGGCGGCGGTGTGGGTTTCGCCGTCGTACTCGACTTCCTCGTTGCCCCTGGCCTCGATCACGGTGCCGTCTTCCAGGGCGAAACGGTAGGTCGTACCGGCCAGATCCTTCTCCTTGACCAGTACCCCCTGAAATGCCTCCGGATTGAAGCGGAAGGTCGTGCAACCCTTCAGGCCCTGCTGCCAGGCATAGAGATAGATGTCCTTGAACGCGTCGAACGGGTAATCAGTCGGCACGTTGGCCGTCTTGGAGATCGATGAATCGATCCACTTCTGTGCTGCCGCCTGCACGTCCACATGCGCTTTCGGAGTAATGTCGTCGGCGGTAATGAAATAATCGGGGAGTTGCTGATCGGGATTCTCGGAGTACGGCATCGCGCGCGGATTCACGAGTTCCCGATAGGCCAGTAATTCGTAGGAGAAAACATCGACCTTTTCCTTCGATTTCTTGCCGCTGCGGATCACGTTGCGGGCGTAGTGATGGGCGAAGCTGGGCTCGATGCCATTGCTCGCGTTATTCGCCAGCGACAACGAGATCGTGCCAGTGGGCGCGATCGAACTGTGGTGGGTGAAGCGACAACCTTCGGCCGAGATCGCTTCCACCAACTTCGGTTCCACTTCGGCGATACGCTGCATGTAGCGGCTGTAGCGCGCATGCAGCACCCGCCCCTTGACCCGGTCTCCCTGCTTGAAACCGTCGCGCGCCATCTCGGGACGCTGGCGCAGCATCTTCGCGGTCACAGGGAATTCCTCGTCCATGATCGGTGCGGGCCCTTTTTCCCGCGCCAGTTCCAGGCCCGCCCGCCAGCCTGCGAGCGCCATTTCCCGGGTCACGCGCTCGGTGAATTCCAGCGACTCGTCGTCGCCATATTTCATCCCCAGCATGGTCACCGACGACCCAAGCCCGAGGTAACCCATGCCGTGGCGGCGCTTGCGCAGAATTTCCTCACGTTGCTCGGCCAGCGGCAGCCCGTTGACCTCGACGACGTTGTCCAGCATGCGCGTGAACACCGAGACGGTCTCGCCAAAGGCCTCCCAGTCGAAACGGGCCTGGTCGGTGAACGGCGCGACGACGAACCGGGTAAGGTTGATCGACCCGAGCAGACAGGCGCCGAAGGGGGGCAGTCCCTGCTCGCCGCAGTTGTGGGCGTGCAAACCATTGGCATCGAAGGCATTGATGCCGGGTACCTGTACGTCATACACATCTTCCACCCCGGCAGGCACGACGGCTTCCACCCGTGCCGTGAAGCGCTCGCGGTTCAGCTTGCGCCGGTAGCCACCGAGCAGGCCCTTCAGCCGAGCAGCCTTGTCGCTGTCGGTGAAACCGATCTGCGCGGCGAACTCCTGCAGGTTTTCCCCGCTGATGACCAGTTCATGCTGTGCCCGAACAACATATTGGGCTTGCCCGCCCCTGCCATCAGGCAACAGGGCGGTACTGACCATGCGGCGGTCGCGATAAAGGGTGGAGACGATCCCGAGCCGCAGCAGCATGCGCTGGGTGGCTTCCAGAATGGCGAGATCCGATTGGGCCAGACGCACCGACACGCCCTTTTGCTGACTGCCCTGAACAGAACCGTCGGCATCGAATAAACCACGCAGGAAGCCGCAATGGAAAGCGCTGGACTCGGCCTCGATGGCGGGGGTGATCGCCTTGTTACCAGGCCGCATGCCCAGTTCCAGAGCCAGGTCACGAATCGCGGCGGTCGACAGGCGCAATTCGTTGCGTCCCGCGGCTTCGTACCAGCCCTGGAAGTCGGCTCGGTGCGGCAGCTGCCTGGCGGCAGCCAGCGCCTCTGCCATGACCGCCTGCGTGCCGTGGGAAGGGCACGCATCGGGGCCATTCGCCACCGCCTCGGGCCGCCATACCGAGAGCACCGCTTCGTTTTGCTTGAGCGTGCCGTCGCCCAGCAGCAGCCCCATCAGATAGCCTTCGTTACGACCGTGTTTTCCGGCCCATTCGCGGCTGGCGCGATGATCGTTGAGCAGAATCCGATCCCCGGCACGCAGCTGACCGGCTTCGCACCATTCGGTCTCGGTGCGGTAGCGCGTATAGGCCGTGACGCGGCGCAGCCGGTGATCGCGGGTGAGGCGCAGGCGGTAACCTTCGCGGGTTTGCAACTCGACGACGGACTTGGTGCCGGTTCTGAAAAAGCCCTCCTGGCCGGTGGCATGGTCCCGACCATCGACGCGGGCCAGGAAGGGCCGGCCCACCAGTCCACTGACCTGGCGCGGCCCGCTGGAGGTCTGCACCCAGGTGTCGCCGGTGACACATGGATTGGTGGAGCGGATCGACTCGCACCACCAGTTGTTGTTCATTTCGTTGTACTGGTCGATCAGGATGAAACCCGGTTCGGCATAATCATAGGTGGAGGCCATGATCACGTCCCAGAGCCGGCGCGCTGGGATCGTCTTGTAGATGCGGCAGGCGACCTGACCAGCATCGTTGGTGAGGTAGCCCTCGGTGTTCGGCCAATCGCGCCAAAGCACCTGTTCCGGATCGTTCAGGTCGATGGTGCCCTGGGCGATCTCGACATCGGTGATCGGGAAAGCGAGCGGCCAGCGATGATCGTTCTGCACCGCGGCCATGAAGTCCGCGGTGATCAACAGCGAGAGGTTGAACTGGCGCAGCGTGCCATCGGCCCGCTTGGCGCGGATGAACTCGACCACATCCGGGTGGCCGATGTCGAAGGTCGCCATCTGCGCCCCGCGCCGCCCGCCCGCGGACGAGATGGTGAAACACATCTTGTCGTAGATATCCATGAACGACAGCGGCCCGGACGTATACGCGCCGGCGCCGGAAACATAGGCGCCTCGAGGCCGCAGGGTACTGAATTCATAACCGATCCCGCATCCGCTCTTCAGCGTCATCCCGGCCTCGTGCAGCTTGCCGAGGATATCGTCCATCGAATCGCGGATGGTACCGGAGACCGTGCAGTTGATCGTCGAGGTGGCGGGCTTGTGCGCCTGCGCGCCGGCATTGGCGACGATGCGTCCGGCCGGAATCGCGCCCTGGCGCAGCGCCCAAAGGAAGCGTTCATACCAGTGCTCACGCTGTTCCGGAGTCGCCTCGATGTCGGCCAGCGCACGGGCTACGCGTTTCCAGGTACCATCGATGTCGCGATCCAGAATCGTGCCGTCGTTGGCCTTCAGTCGGTATTTCTGGTCCCAGATTTCCATTGCCGCCGGCTGCATGGGAACCTCCCGGGTCGAATCGCTGACGGACTGCAGGTGCGTGTCGCCTCGCATGTGCATGACATTCCTTGGGTTTATACCACTTGTTGTGCAAAATGGCCCGCGAAACACTACATCTGGTATTCGCCCAACGGAGACTAGACCCATGGCCGGAACGCGTCAATGCCCTCGCTACGCAGACCAGCCTTCTGGCCGATTGCCTTTCATGGCCAGGGGTGGCCCCGGGCCATGATCGCCAGTGCCGCGCTACGCGCGCAGTACGAAGCCCCGTGTTCAGCCTTTCCCGAGCGCAGCGAGGTCGAGGCCTTCGAAACCGGCCAGGAAGGTGCTCAGGCGCCTGGTGATTCGATCAACGCCACCGGCGACCTCCGACTCGATGTTCAGCGGCATCACGGGATCATGCAGCGACAGGCGCAGCAGGAACCAACCGGACTCCTCCGGAGCCGTGCACGCGACACGCACTCCCTCGTGCGTATTCGGGACGACGGTCCAGCCCGGCTCGTCGACAACCTTGTCGCGCAACGCATCGATCACGCTGTTGCCATAGTTGGCGAAGTCGGCAGCGGTGACCCCAAGGCGATGTTCCCGACTCTCGGTCGGCTCGCGCAGGTGGGCAATCAGATCGACCAGATCCCTTCCATCAGCCCGTGCACGCGCCAGCTCGATCAGCAGCATCGCCATCAGGTAGGCACCGTCATCCAGAAAGTGATTCTCCTTCAGCGCCGCATGGCCGGAAGTCTCGATCGCGAGCCAACACTCCTGCCCTTGCGCATTCAGACGCAGTGCTTCGTTGATCACATTGCGATAGCCGCGCCGGAAGCGGTGATGCACGCCGCCCAGATGCCGCTCGATGAAATCCGTGAGTCCATCCGAAGTGATGGAGTCGGTGACGATCGTCGAGCCGGGATGTTCGCGCAACACCATCGCCGCCGCCAGCGCAACCAGCCGATTACGGTTGATCTCGTGGCCCCGCGCGTCGACGGCAGCGGCGCGGTCGACATCGGGGTCGAAAATGATGCCGAGATCGGCCCGATGTTCCAGCACCGCGCTGCGCAGCGACGCCATCGCCTCCGGGTGTTCCGGGTTCGGCACGTGGTTGGGAAAGGCGCCGTCGGGCTCGAGGAACTGGCTGCCGGCGGTGTCGGCCCCAAGCGGCTCGAGGACCTCGCCCGCGAAGAAGCCCCCCGCCCCGTTGCTCGCATCGACCACGATCCGCAGCCCGCGCAGGGGCTGGTCGGGGTGGACCGGATGCGCCGCACCCTCCCGGATGCGCTCGACCAATTGCGCGGTGTAGACCGGCATGAAATCAGCTGTGACGATCGCGCCCGGCGCGGCCCCAGAACGGAGATCGCCTTCCTGTGCCAGCCGCAGCAGCTCGGAGACATCCTCACGGTTGAAGCCACCCCTCGCGGTGAAGAATTTGCAGCCATTGCGATGCGACGGGAGATGGCTAGCCGTCAGCATCACTGCGCCGTCACAGCGGAAACCCGGCGTGACGGTGCTCATGAACATGGCCGGCGTCGATGCCATGCCGAAATCCAGCACCCTGACTCCACCGGAGGCCATCCCCTCCATCAGCGCCGTCATCAGCGCCGGCCCGCTGATCCGGCAGTCCCGCCCCACGGATACGGTCAATGCGGCAGCTTCCCTGCCGATGGACCCGGCCAGCCAATGGACAAAAGCGAGACCCAGGCGCCGCATCACTTCGGGCGTGAGATTGACCTCTGTCGGGGGAATACCCTCGGTGGGCATCGCCACTCCGCGGATGTCGGAACCATTCTGCAGTGCATCCCAGTTCATGGAATGTATTGTCCCACGGCAGGCCGGGGGGCGCACCAGCACCTGCACGAGAATCCGAGCGCGCCCGCCAGCAAGCCTCCTGCGTGTTGCCAGAGAACGCTTGCACGGGCTGCGCATCGAAGCGGCGCACACCGCTATATTCATCAGTGGACAGTGCGCCCCACAACCATGACCTGGAGCCATGAATGGATGCAACGGAACAGTCCCTGCGCCGCGAGATCATTGCCACCTGTCTGCGCATGAACCGCGATGGCATCAACCAGGGAACCTCGGGCAACGTCAGCGCGCGCTGGGGCGAAGGCATGCTGATCACGCCTTCGGGCATCCCCTACGACGAGCTGCAGGATACGGACATCGTGTTCGTCACCGCGGACGGGATCCATGCCGCCGGCGAACGGCCGTCCAGCGAGTGGCGATTTCATCTCGCGATCCTGCAGTCGCGACCGGAAGTCGGCGCGGTGGTACATACACACTCGATCCACGCCACTGCGCTGGCGATGCGCGGCATGGAAATTCCGGCGGCGCATTACATGATTGCCGCCGCCGGAGGTGCAAACATCCGCTGCGCACCCTATGCCACTTTCGGCACCCGGGAGCTTTCCGACCTTGCCGTGGCAGCCCTGGAAGGGCGCCATGCCTGCCTGCTGGCCAATCACGGGGTGATCGCTACCGGGCCGAACCTGCGCAAGGCGCTGTGGCTGGCCGGCGAAGTCGAGGTACTGGCGCAGCAGTACATCCTGAGCCTCATGCTGGGCGGTCCGACATTGCTGTCCGAAGACGATGTCGGGCGGGCCATCGAGCGTTTCCGCGCGTATGGCGTCCGTTGACGCGTTCCATCGAAGGCCCTCGAGCCGGTGTCTGTTTCCGGCTCGGCCCGGCGCCCTGTCACTGCGGCGAAGGGAAAGAAACCGCAAAACGGAATGCGCTAGCGGACCATGCGCAATGGCGCGGCAATCGGGCCGTGCGTTTGACCCTGCCGGCCTCGGATCAGATACTTGATCCATGGAATATCATGCCGCGTCGGGACCGTGCCCGCCCGTCACACCCTCCGGCACCAGTGCACTTCCCGGGAGGCGGAACCGTGTGTGAACTGCTCGCCATGTCGAGCCTCGAACCGGCAACGCTGTCGATTTCGCTGGAGGCGTTCTCGGAACACGGGGGACTGAGCGCGCCGCACAAGGATGGCTGGGGCGCGGCCTTTTACTCCGGGCGTGATGCGCGCCGACTGCGTGATCCCGGCGCGGCGAGTGGCAGCCCAGGTATCCGCTTCCTCAGCGAACAACAGTATCGAAGCAACCTGGTACTGGCCCATGTTCGCCAGGCGACCAGAGGATCCGTGTCGCTGGAGAACACGCAGCCGTTCGCACGCGAACTCGGCGGGCGCATGCACGTGTTTGCTCATAATGGGGATCTGATCGGCCTGGAAGATGCCGCCGGTGCGCGGCTGGGGCGGTTTCTGCCCATCGGCGACACCGATTCCGAGCATGCCTTTTGCGCACTGCTTGCGCGCCTGGAACCTCTCTGGGCGGGGGACGAACCACCCACGCTGGAAAGGCGGCTTGATGAGATCAAGCAATTCGCCGCGTTGCTCAGGCGGTTCGGACCCGCGAATTTTCTTTACGCCGACAGCGAGTACCTGTACGTGCATGGACACGAACGGACACAGGAAGCCTCGGGAAAAATCGAACCGCCCGGCCTTTACAGCCTGTGCCGGACCTGCCCCTCCAGGCGCGAGGGCCGGACACCGAAGCCGATCGAAGGTCTCAAGCTGGGGCTGACCGAGGCGCACCAGCGGGTGACACTGGTCGCAAGCGTGCCGTTGACCACCGAGGACTGGCAACCGGTCGTCGCAGGCGAAGTGCTCGCACTCAAGGGGGGAGCAATCGTTGCCCGTTGCCATGCCGACGGGTCAATGGTGAAGACCGGTCCGCTCGTTGCCTGAAGCAATGGAAGAAATCGTTCGGATAGCACTTCGCGTGAAAGTCATCCGCAGGGTGCCGTGAGGCGAAGCCGAACCGCACCGGAAACACGACAGCCCTGGCCTCCATGCCCCCGAACCTCGGCCGGCGCAATTCGCTGCGCTCATTGACACCCTACGCCTTGTCATTGTCATGGCTGCTGAGCCACCCGGTGCATGATGGCCGGGCTGCGAGAGCACGTGCACGATCCACCGATGGACACGCGAACCCGGCGTCAGTTGACGGTATCCAGATCCGCGGCCAACGAGTCACGCATGGATTGAGACACCGTCTCGACCCGGTGTCTGTAGTGATCGTGATCGACGCCGACCGCGATGGAAGCCCCGTTTTTCACCGCAGACACCATGTCTGTACTCAGCTCGAAACGCAGGAAGTGCACTGAAGAAGTCTTTTCCTCGGTGTCCCGCTCGAGGTCCTCGTCGGAAATGGGGTAGACCTTGTCGAAGCCATCGATCTGTACGTAGGTCTGGTCCTCGATTCCGATCAGCTGGGACAGGGCGACCTTGCGCTCGTCGGTGTCGGGGAACTCGACCATCATCGTGGCCTTCCAGTTGCTTCCGTCCGGAATCAACGGGTTGTAGGCATCCAGCTCATCCTGGATACCCGCCGCATCGAAAATCTTCTCGGCTCGCAGCATTTCCTGGATCTGGTAGAGCATCGTCTTATGATCCTCGAAATGCAGGGTCACGTTAGGCCCCACCTGCAGTACGCGGTTCTTCTTGTGCTGCATCACCTCGGCACGGAAGCCGGGGCGCATCTCCGAATATTTTTCCAGAGAGAAAAGATCTTCTCGGCTGAGTTTGCTCACACTTGCCTCCACTCGTTCCTCTCGCCCCGCATCACGGGCGTTCAATGATCATGATGTCCGATATCGGTGTAATCCTTGTCAGAAAACAGGTTCTCCCGGAGTTCCTTGTCGAACACCTTGTTCTTGCGCCGGATCCACTCCAGAACCATCGCCGCGTGCTCGATCTCCTCGTCGCGGTTGTGCGCAAGAATCGCCTTTAGCTCGGGATCCTTGCAGGCATCCACCCGCTGCTGGTACCAGTCGACGGCCTCCAGTTCTTCCATCAACGAGACGATGGCCCGATGCATCTCCCGGCTCTCGTCACTCAGTTCCGCTACGGGTTCGTGGTATCCATCACTCGACATCTTCGATTCTCCCTGGTCGGGTTGGTTTTACAGGCCGTAGGCCTTGCGCAACAGCGTCAAGGGATGTTCCGGCTCTCGATCTTCTTTCAGGCCGTTTTCGATCATATGCCCAGCCATCGGGCAATCGCTGGAAAAATGATCGGCCTCCGCCTTCTGTACTCGCGTCACCACGGGCCGGCAGATTTTCGTTGCCGTCTCGAAATACTCGCTCTTCACGCCATAGGTCCCATCGTGGCCCGAGCAGCGCTCGATCACGTCGAGCTCGGTGCCGGGCACCAGTTTCAGCAGGTCGCGAGTCTTCAGCCCCATGTTCTGCACCCGCAGGTGGCAGGCGGCGTGATAGGCAATCTTGCCCAGCGGTTGCGGAAATTCGGTCTTCAGCTTGCCACCAGCGTGACGCGCCATCAGGTATTCGAAGGGGTCGAAGATCCGGCCCTTGACCGACTGCACGTCGGCATCGTCGGGGAACATCAGTGGTAGTTCCTGCTTGAACATCAACACACAGGACGGCACCGGGCCGACGATGTCGTAGCCCTGATCGATCATGCGTTTCATCGCCGGGATATTCGCATCCTTGGCTGCCGCCACCGCTTTCAGGTCGCCCAGCTCAAGCTTGGGCATGCCGCAGCACTGTTCCTTGTCGACCAGGGTCACTTCGATGCCGTTGTGGTTGAAGACCTTGACCAGATCCTCGACGATATGCGGCTCGTTGAAATTGCCGTAACAGGTGGCGAACAGCGCCACGCGCCCGGTGGTGCCATTCGCCGATTCCGGCGCATTCACGGCGGCGGCGGCCTTGGCGGCGCGACTGCGTCCTTTGCGGCTGTGATATTTCGGCAGGCTGGCGTCGGGATGCACGCCCAGGGTCTTGTCCAGAAGCTTGCGCGCAAAGCCGGTGTTGTTCACCGCATTGACCGTCTGTGCCACGACCGGAATTCCAGCCAGCGTGCCGATCATGTCGGTACTGGACATGAGCTTGTGCGCCGCCTTGGCGCCCTCCTTGCTGAAGCGCGTCGCCTTGGCTCGCAGCATCAGATGCGGGAAGTCCACGTTCCACTCGTGCGGCGGCACGTAGGGGCATTTGGTCATGTAACAGAGATCACAGAGGTAGCAATGGTCGACGACTTTCCAGTAGTCGGCCTTCTTCACCCCGTCCACCTCCATGGTCTCGGATTCGTCGACCAGATCGAACAGGGTTGGAAAGGAATTGCACAGGCTGACGCAGCGGCGGCAACCGTGACAGATGTCAAAGACGCGCTCCATCTCGGCGAAGAGCGGGCCTTCGTCATAAAATTCCGGGTTCTGCCAATCCAGCGGATGGCGGGTCGGAGCTTCCAGATTGCCTTCACGTTTGCTTTGCGTGGGCGCGGACATGAATCCCTCCAACTGGGCCTGAAGTCATCACTGACGATGGGTGGGGCTGCAACGCAACCCCACCCGATCACATTCCCTGCAACCGATCAGGCGTCCAGGCTATCCAGCGCCTTCTGGAAGCGATTGGCGTGCGAACGCTCGGCCTTGGCCAGCGTTTCGAACCAGTCGGCGATTTCGTCGAAACCTTCGTCGCGCGCAGACTTCGCCATGCCCGGGTACATGTCGGTGTACTCGTGCGTCTCGCCGGCAATGGCCGTCTTCAGATTGGCCTCGGTACCACCAAACGGCAGGCCGGTGGCGGGGTCGCCGCAGGATTCGAGGTATTCGAGATGACCATGGGCGTGACCGGTCTCACCCTCCGCGGTGGAACGGAACACGGTGGCCACATCGTTGTAGCCTTCGACATCCGCCTTGGATGCGAAGTACAGGTAGCGGCGGTTGGCCTGGGATTCGCCCGCAAAGGCGTCCTGCAGATTCTTCTCGGTCTTGCTGCCTTTCAATTCCATCGTTTTCTCCTCTTTACACTGGGTTGCTGTGCATCACACGACGCGCAAGCATCTGTTGAATGCAGGCACGAGGCTTAGACTCCGTCTAAACCGTGTCGACACTTTAGACTCCGTCTAAACCATTGTCAACGCCCTCTGACTGCGCCTCGGCAAGAACACCCTTTCCAGACGGCTCAGGATTCTGTACCTTCTGAACCTTCTTTAGAACCCTGCGTACCATGACCACGTCGACCCCCGAATCACCGGCCGCCTTCGAGGCGGCAATGGATGCCCTGGAGCAACTCGTCACCCGCATGGAGGCGGGCGATCTGGCTCTGGAGGAATCCCTGCAGGAGTACCAGCGTGGCATGGAACTCGTTCGCAGCTGCGAGCAGGCGCTGGACGAAGCACAGCGTCGGATCGAGAGCGCGATCGAGGAGCCTGCCCCGTCTTCTCTCCCCAACACGTCCGACCACAATGACTCTACAAAGGTTCAGGGTATTGCCGACGCCGACGATGTCCCGTTCTGACTCCATCGCTCGCGTGTGAAAGACCGGATCGAAGCGTATCAGACCCGCATCGAGTCCTTTCTGGACCGGTTGCTGGACCCGGCACAGACACCTGTCCCCGGGCTGATGGCCGCGATGCGCTATTCCACGCTGGGCGGCGGCAAACGCATGCGGCCGCTGCTCGCCTACGCTACTGGAGAAGCTGTGGGAGCGCCCGGGGCGGCTCTCGATGGCATCGCCGCTGCCGTGGAAATGATCCACGTGTACTCGCTGATCCACGATGACTTGCCAGCCATGGACGACGATGACATGCGCCGAGGCAAGCCGACCTGCCACAAGGTCTATGGCGAGGCGGTGGCTGTACTTGCCGGAGATGCATTGCAGGCGCTGGCATTCGCGGTGCTTGCGGACGATGCAGTCAGCACGAACCCGTCGCTGCGGCTTGCGCTGGTATCGGGCCTTGCCGAGGCGGCCGGCCTGCGCGGCATGGCCGGCGGTCAGGCCATGGATCTCGCCTCGGAGGGTCGATCACTCGGCATCGGGGAACTGGAACAGATGCACCGATTGAAAACCGGAGCGCTGATTCGCGCCTCGGTGGTACTGCCGGCATACGCTGGAAACGTAGACGCCTCGATCCAGTCACGGCTGTCCGCCTACGCTGAATGCATCGGGCTGGCGTTCCAGATTCGCGACGACCTTCTCGACGTCGAGGGCGATCCTGCGCTTCTTGGAAAAGCCTGCGGCGCCGACCAGTTGTTGCGGAAAGCGACCTTTCCAGGACTTCTCGGAATCGAGGCGTCGCGCAAGCGAGCGCTCGATCTGGTCGAGGAGGGGCTGGAGAATCTGCAACCCCTCGGAGATGAGGCTGACTTGCTTCGCTTTCTCGCCCGCTACATTGTGGAGCGAATGCATTGAGTCGGTATCCGTCGATGGAGCATCAACGCCCGCGTTGCAGCGGCGGCAACAGTCACGCACGCCAGGGACGCCATTGCACAGGCGCTGCCCTTGCTGGTTTTCCTGGTAGTGGCCACTCCAACGTGCGGCACGGAAGGCAGCGGTGACGAATTCCACGTCGATCCTGGAATCCATCGACTGGCCCGCGGACCTCCGTCGCTGCAAGACTGGGGATCTGGAGCTGATCGCCGCGGAGCTGCGGCAATTTCTGATCGAGACCGTAGCCAAGACCGGTGGCCACCTCGCTGCCAATCTTGGTACCGTCGAACTGACTCTGGCCCTGCACTATGTGTTCGATACGCCCAGCGACAGAATCGTATGGGATGTGGGCCATCAGGCTTATGCGCACAAGATTCTCACGGGCCGCCGCTCAGCGATGGCCACCCTGCGCCAGTATGGCGGCACGGCCGGCTTCCCGAAACGGGACGAGAGTGAGTATGACGCCTTTGGCACCGGGCACTCGAGTACGTCGATCAGTGCAGCCGCCGGAATGGCCATAGCCGCCGCTCAGGCGGGTCGACACAACCGCCATGTCGCCGTGATCGGCGACGGCGCGATGACGGCCGGAATGGCCTTCGAGGCGCTGAACCACGTTGGTGACCTCGACTGCAACCTGCTGGTGATTCTGAACGACAACGAAATGTCGATCTCCCGGAACGTCGGCGCGATGAGCCAATACCTGGCCCGGCTACTGTCCGGACGCTTGTACACCAGCGTGCGCGAAGGATCCAAACGGATGCTGGAATACATTCCTCCGGTCAAGGCATTCGCGCAACGCGCCGAGGAGCACGTAAAGGGCATGATCACCCCGGGTACCCTGTTCGAAGAACTGGGTTTCCGCTACTTTGGACCGATGGATGGGCACGATGTCGGCGGACTGGCGACCGTGTTGGGCAACCTGCGCGACATCGAGGGACCCCGACTGCTGCACATCGTGACCCGCAAGGGCCATGGCTACGGGCCGGCCGAGGACGATCCCTGCCGTTACCACGGTGTCGGACAATTCAGCCCCGAGGCCGGAATTGCCAGGAATTCCGGGGTCAAGGCACCGACCTATACCGATATTTTCGGAACCTGGCTGTGCGACCAGGCAAGGGCCGATTCGCGTCTCATGGCCATCACCCCGGCCATGCGCGAAGGTTCCGGTCTCGTAGAGTTCTCCCAGAAGTTCCCAAACCGGTATTTCGATGTCGGGATTGCCGAACAGCACGCGGTCACGCTGGCGGCTGGAATGGCCTGCGAAGGGTTGCACCCGGTAGTGGCGATCTACTCGACATTCCTTCAGCGAGCCATGGATCAGGTGATCCACGATGTGGCCCTGCAGAACCTGCCCGTGCTGTTCGCCATTGACCGCGCGGGGATCGTCGGGCCCGACGGTCCCACACACGCGGGAACGTTTGACATCAGTCTGTTGCGCCCGATTCCGAACCTGGTACTGATGGCACCAGCCAACGAGACCGAATGCAGGCAGATGCTCAGCACCGGATACGCCCATGACGGTCCGGCGGCGGTCCGTTACCCGCGTGGTTCCGGTCCCGGTCTTCTCCCAGACGATGGCCTCGAAACGATACCGATCGGCACCGGGCAGGTTCAGCGCAAGGGGCGTCGCGTCGCACTGCTCAACTTCGGTCCTCTGCTCCAGGAAGCAATGAAAGCCGGTGATGAAATCGATGCGACCGTGGTCAACATGCGTTTCATCAAGCCCCTCGACACCCGCTTGCTCACCGAACTCGCCCGGGAGCACGAATACTTCGTCACCATCGAGGACAACGTTGTCGCGGGAGGTGCTGGCAGCGCGGTGCTGGAGTGGCTGGCAACCGAGAGGTACTCGCTGCCCTGCCTTGCGCTGGGGCTACCGGATCGCTTCACCCAGCATGGACCGCGAGAACGACTCCTCGCTGACCACGGACTCGATGCGGCCGGTATCGTTGCCGCCATTCGCCATGCTGGTATCCCGGTAACTTGCAAGGACATGATTGAGCAAATATCTTCCAGGACTTTGAGTGCCGGAAGCTAGGAAGATTATCAGGCATGCTCGCGACCTACACACTCCGTGTTCTGACTGACTTCGCTTCGGCACATACCCTGCGCGACTACCCTGGTCAGTGCGCGAACCTGCATGGCCACAACTGGAAGGTCGAGGTCGAGGTCGAAGCCACGAGCCTCGACGAAATGGGCATGGCGGTGGACTTCAAGGTCGTGAAGAATCACGCTCGTGAGATCGCGGGCCGACTCGATCATCAGTACCTGAACGATGTCGAGCCGTTCACACGAATCAACCCCACCGCCGAAAACATTGCCCAATGGTTTTTTCGGGAGATGGCTCGAGAGATCGACCGGCCGGGGCTTCGGGTCAGCGCATTGACCTTATGGGAGACGGAACGGGCGTCCGTGCGTTATGCGGAATCCGGATCTGCGCCCGACACAGCCGCCTGAAGCGGCGACCTGCCATGAATGCTGCACGGGCTTGTCGCGGAAAGGCTGGTCCCGGCTGCCTCGTCAAAGATTGCGTGACGCGTAGTCCGCAAGGCGCGAACGTTCACCACGGGTCAGGGTGATGTGTCCGCTGTGAGTCCAGCTACGAAAGCGATCGACAACGAAGGTCAGGCCAGACGTGGTTTCGGTCAAGTAGGGCGTATCGATCTGCGCAATGTTGCCCAGCGCAACGACCTTGGAACCGGGTCCGGCGCGGGTAATCAGGGTCTTCATCTGCTTGCTGGTCAGATTCTGAGCCTCGTCAAGAATGATGTATCGGTTCAGAAACGTGCGGCCACGCATGAAATTGAGTGAACGGATTTTCAGACGACTCTGAATCACGTCGTTGGTCGCAGCCCGCCCCCAGTCCCCGGCATTGTCCGACTTGGTCAGCACCTCGAGATTGTCCATCAGGGCGCCCATCCACGGGGTCATCTTCTCTTCTTCGGTACCGGGAAGAAAGCCGATATCCTCGCCTACAGGGATGGTGACCCGGGTCATGATGATTTCCCGGTAGGTATTGTCCTCGAGCGTCTGGGCCAGACCTGCGGCCAGCGTCAGCAAGGTCTTGCCCGTACCTGCGGCTCCGACCAGGGAAACGAAGTCGACCTCGGGATCCATCAACAGATTCAGCGCAAAGTTCTGCTCGCGGTTGCGGGCGTTGATCCCCCAGACCGTGTGGCGTGGATGAATATAGTCATCCACCAGTTCGATCACCGCCGCCTCGGCCTGTTGGTCGATCTCCAGAACGATCGCCTGCACCGCGTTGTCGCCATCCCTGTAGATGAACTGGTTCGGCTGCCACTGCGTGACCAACGGGCCGGTCACGCGGTAGTAGGTGCGTCCGCTTTCCTGCCATGATTCCATTTCCTGGCCGTGCGACTCCCAGAAATCGGCTGGGAGTTCCACCATGCCCGAATACAGCAGGCTGACATCGTCGAGTACCTGGTCATTGAAATAATCCTCCGCATGCAAACCCAGCACCGCGGCCTTGATACGCAGGTTGATGTCCTTGGACACCAGAGTGATTCTGGCATCGGGTTGTTCCCCCTGCAGTGCCAGCGCAGTCGCCAGTATCGTGTTGTCGGGCGTCGAACCCGGCAGCGTGTCAGGCAGATGCGCGACCATCGCCCGAGTCTGAAAGAAGAGGCGCCCGGTCGGGGCGAGGGGAGACTCTGCCAGCGACGGAGGATACAGCGGCAGACCCTGAGCGATCTGCGTATGCGTTGCATCCTGGGTCAATTCGTCGATGAAACGGCTGACCTGGCGCACATTGCGCGCCACTTCCGACATACCCTTCTTGCCTTTGTCCAGTTCTTCCAGAACGACCATCGGCAGAAAGACATCGTGCTCGTGGAATCGGAACAGAGCGGTGGGATCGTGCATCAGCACGTTGGTATCAAGGACCAGCAGACGATTCAAGCGCATTTCCTTCTTGACCATGAGGCCCTCCATCGGGCATCGACGGATGGGACCGCTATAAAGCCTGCACGGTGGCCAGAACGTCGGCAACGTGACCCGGCACCTTGACCTTGCGCCACTCGTGACGCAGCAGACCCTTTTCGTCAATCAGAAAGGTGGAGCGTTCGATTCCACGCACCTGTTTACCGTACATGTTCTTCATCTGGATGACGTCGAAGGCATTGCACAGCAACTCATCGGCATCGCTCAACAGGTCAAAGGGCAACCCCTCCTTCGCCCGGAATTTCTCATGACTCTGCACACTATCTCGCGAAACGCCCAGAATCACCGCATTGGCCGCTTCGAAATCGGCCATGGTCGCTGCGAAATCGCGCCCCTCGCTGGTGCACCCGGGGGTCGCATCCTTGGGATAAAAGTAGAGAACCACGTTCCTGCCCTCGAAATCGGACAGGGCCAGCGTCCGTCCGCCGGTGGCAGGAACACGGATATCGGTCGGAACAGGTTGATTGATCGCTATACTCATGACACCTCCTGGTTCGGGGACAAGGTTCGATGGGACTTGGAGTCGCCACCTGACCGGCATGTTCAGCCCTTGATGGGATCCAGTACACCATCGAGGTTGAGTTCGTCGCAGAAGTCCAGAAAATCGCCCCGCAGACTGGCCAGATGCTGTTCGGCAGGGATATCGATCACCATGTTGGCAGTAAACATGCGCGTTCCTGTCTGCTGCGCTCGAAACACGCGGGAATGCAGATCCCGGATGTTCACCCCACGGGAGGTGAAAAACCCGGCCAGCGCGTGCACGATCCCCACTTGATCGAGCGCCACCACATCCACCGAGTAAGCCATTACCGGCGGCGCGACCTCTTCGGGTTGCGCACGGCGGGCAATGAGATTCAGACCGGTTTCGGTCTGCAACCGTGCGATTTGGCTCTCCAACTTGCCAAGGGTCTTCCAGTTGCCACTGACTGCAAGGTTGATGCAACAGAATCCCGCCAGGACAGACATCCGACTGTCCTCTAGGTTGCAGCCGGTTTCCATTACGAAACGAGCGACCTGCTCGAGCAGACCGGGGCGATCAGCCCCGATCAGGACCATGACGAGGTGTGTGGCGGGCGTCGAGCCCTGAAGATCAGACATGGCGGCCCTGCAACCGGCGAAGTAGGCGGGCAACATATCACCTTGTGCCCCCCACGCAAACGATTTCCACCAGGCTGCGCGAGGTCAGTGGCTTATCAATGGCTCGGGAGACCGCAGAGGCCTTCCGTGTCGCGGGGGCCCACGGCCATGGGCGGCACCTGCGCACCACACATTGCCACCGTATTGCTTGAACCCCTTGATCGCCCACCGTTAGACTGCGGTACTGGCCTATCCGGAGGCGGAAATGTTTCAAGGCAGCATGGTCGCATTGGTTACGCCGATGCACGAAGACGGCGGCATCGACATCGGTGCTTTGGATCGCTTGCTCGATTGGCACCTGGCCGCGGGCACCGATGCCATTGTGGCCGTGGGAACAACCGGAGAATCCGCAACGCTGGATTTCGACGAGCACTGCTCGATCATCGAACACGTGGTTCAACGCATCGCGGGCCGCATCCCCGTCATCGCCGGCACGGGCGCCAATTCAACCCGCGAAGCAGTCCATCTTACCCGATGCGCCAGGGACGCCGGCGCTGATGCCTGCCTGCTCGTGACACCCTATTACAACAAACCGACCCAGCAGGGGCTTTTCCTGCATTACCAGGCCATCGCGGAAGCGGTGGACATTCCTCAAATACTCTACAATGTACCGGGGCGAACCGCCGTGGACCTTCTCCCGGAGACCGTGGAGAGGCTCGCTGGAGTCCCGAACATCATCGGCCTGAAGGAAGCCACCGGAAAAACCGAGCGGACACTCGAACTGATCGACCGCGTGGGTGGCCACCTTGAACTCTACAGTGGAGACGATGCCACCGCGCTCGAATTCCTCCTCGCCGGTGGACAGGGTGTGATTTCGGTCACCGCGAATGTTGCTCCCGCTGCAATGCACGAAATGTGTGCGGCGGCTCTGGCCCGCGACACCGTTCGGGCGCACGAAATCAATGCCCGACTCAACGGCCTCCATCATGCACTCTTTCATGAGGCCAACCCGATTCCGGTAAAATGGGCGGTAGCGCGGATGGGGCTGATGTCCGATGGTATCCGCCTGCCGCTCACACCCCTGTCGGAACCCTTTCATGCTGCCGTGCTGGACGCCCTGCAACAAGCCGGTATCGCAATGGATCATCGATGAAAATGAACAGACGTCCCCGCAGCATCTCCTACCTGCCCCGTATGCTCGTCACCCTTGGCTGCGCACTGACGATGACCGGCTGCAGTATCCTTGGCAAGCAGGCTGACGACGGTCCAGTGTACGAAACCAGTCGCCAGGCGCAGACCAACCCATTGGAGCTGCCTCCGGACCTGGCAGCTCCTGGCATGGACCGCGCCTTTCGGATACCGGATACACCCGGATCGCGAGTCAGCGCTCGCGACCTCGATCGCGAACAGCCTGCCTCCACACAACGCCGGACCGGGACCCTGGAAGTTCTCCCGGAAACCGCACAAGTGCAGCTACGCCGTGACGGAACGACTCGGTGGCTCACCGTGGATTTCACACCCGAAGAACTATGGCCACGACTGCGGGAATTCTGGCGCGCTCAGAACCTCACACTGGCTCGTGACGAGCCAGTGGTCGGGATCATGGAAACCGAATGGGCCGAAAACCGAGCCGGTATCCCTTTGAATATGAGTCAGGGATTGATTTCGCGTGCGCTGGGAAGCATCTATGACGCTGGGACCCGAGATCAATATCGGACACGCGTGGAGCGCCACGATGGAGCGACCGAGGTATTCATCAGCCACCGGGGTGCCGTCGAACACGGGGATGAAGAAGGGATGGGAGCCCGATGGGTCATCGGCGAACCGGATCCGGAAATGGAAGCGGAAATGCTGAATCGGCTCCTGGTATTCCTGACCACCGGCGAAACCACCGCCAGCACCGCGCGGGCAGAAGAAACAGAAGCCGATTTCGAACGCACAGGCCGTGTCGACCTCGTCGAGCGGGACGGTCGGCAGGTTCTGGTGCTCTGGGGCGAACCCGATGCGCTCTGGCGCCGTCTGGGCCTGGCGCTCGACCGCACTGGTCTGCTGGTCGACGAGCAGAATCGGCGCACTGGAACGTTCCTTGTGACATACCGCACCGGGGGCGTGGACGATGTGCAGGAACGGCGTGGCTTTCTCAGCCGCATGTTCAGCTTCGGACGCAAGACGTCGCGCTATGAAAACGAGCGGTTCCAGATCCGCATGCTGGAAGACGGGCGGGATCTTCAGGTGGTCGCCCTTTCGGTCGATGGCGAACCTCTGAGCAAGCGCGACGAACGCTTCGTGCTCGAAACGATTCAACCGCAACTGCGCTGACGAAACACCGTTTGCAGTCGTCGAAACGCAAATGGCATGTCCTGCGGACCAGTGTGGTCCGCAGGACATGGGCGTCGCTCAGGCGATGATCCGGTTCGCGGCCCTGGGAAGCGGTAGTTCCGGCAATGCACTCCTGGTTGAGGCGGGCAATACCCGGCTCCTGATCGACTGTGGTTTCACCCTACAGGAAGCGACGAAACGACTGCGGAAACTTGATCTCGAACCGAACGACCTTGACGCACTCCTGATCACCCACGAGCACAAAGACCATATCGGCGCTTGCGCCGCCTTCGCGCGGCGCCACCACGTACCCGTAAGAATGACCCCCGGAACCTTTCTCGGCGCCCGCGACCGCGCATTTCCGCACCTGCATGAGTTCCATGCCGGCGCGCCCTTCGAGATCGGAGATCTCGAAATCCGCCCATTCACTGTCCCGCATGACGCCCGCGAACCCGTCCAGTTCGTGTTGTCCGATGGCGCAAGAAGTCTGGCCCTGTTGACCGATGCGGGGCACATCAGTACACACATTATCGACTGCCTGGCCAATGTCGACGCCCTGCTGATCGAATGCAATCACGACCCCGGAATGTTGGCCATGGGTCCCTATCCCCCTGCCCTCAAAAGGCGGGTGGGCGGCCGGTACGGCCATCTTTCCAATCACCAGGCCGAGGCACTCCTCCGAGCGATCGACCGCAGCCGGCTTCAGCATGTGATCGGCATGCATCTCTCCCAGAGCAACAACGACCCGGAGCTCGCCCGCAAGGCCCTTGCAGACGGCCTCGATTGCAGCCCTTCCGAGGTGTCGATCGCCGATCAGTGTGACGGGTTCGGCTGGCGAGAACTACGTTGACCGCCGTGCCGGCAACGGTCATCCCTGAAGATGAAGGTGTCGGATGTCAATGAACGGCAACGAATTGCGCCGCTTGTGGCCCGGTAACCAGAACCCAGCAAGCCAAGGCCCGGGCGAGCGTGTTCCCGGTCCGGTTCACTTCGCCGCTCACAGCACGCGATCAAGCCGAACCTCAGGTCACTTGCGCATGACTCCACGCCATCCATTGATGACCACGAAAACCGAACAGTCGACAACAATCTACCGGCTGTACCCCGTGCAGCAGATCCGCGAGCATCTTGGCTGCGTTTTTCCGGCGTGAAATACTGATAAACCGCGGACGAAAAAAAACCCGGTCGCCTGAGCAACCGGGTTTTCGATAAATGCCTGGCAGTGACCTACTCTCACATGGGGAGACCCCAAACTACCATCGGCGCTGAACAGTTTCACTTCCGAGTTCGAGATGGGATCGGGTGGTTCCTGAACGCTATGGCCGCCAGGCAAACTGGCTGGCGCGCACGCAACCGCATGTGCGCCAATTCTGGAATGCATTCTAGGCAGTGTGTCAACGATCGAGACCAGCCCAACTACTTGGGTGTTATATGGTCAAGCCTCACGGGCAATTAGTACTGGTTAGCTTCACGCGTTGCCACGCTTCCACACCCAGCCTATCAACGTTGTGGTCTTCAACGGCCCTTCAGGGGCATCAAGTGCCCAGGGAGATCTCATCTTCAGGTGGGTTTCCCGCTTAGATGCTTTCAGCGGTTATCCCTTCCGTACTTAGCTACCCGGCAATGCCACTGGCGTGACAACCGGAACACCAGAGGTTCGTCCATCCCGGTCCTCTCGTACTAGGAGCAGATCCTCTCAAATTTCCAACGCCCACGGCAGATAGGGACCGAACTGTCTCACGACGTTCTAAACCCAGCTCGCGTACCACTTTAAATGGCGAACAGCCATACCCTTGGGACCTGCTACAGCCCCAGGATGTGATGAGCCGACATCGAGGTGCCAAACACCGCCGTCGATATGAACTCTTGGGCGGTATCAGCCTGTTATCCCCGGAGTACCTTTTATCCGTTGAGCGATGGCCCTTCCATACAGAACCACCGGATCACTAAGACCTACTTTCGTACCTGCTCGATCCGTCGATCTCGCAGTCAAGCACCCTTGTGCCTTTGCACTCACCGCACGATGTCCGACCGCGCTGAGGGCACCTTCGTGCTCCTCCGTTACTCTTTGGGAGGAGACCGCCCCAGTCAAACTACCCACCATACATTGTCCTCAAACCGGATTACGGTCCAAAGTTAGAACTCCAATTACACCAGGGTGGTATTTCAAGGTTGGCTCCACGCAGACTGGCGTCCACGCTTCAAAGCCTCCCACCTATCCTACACAGGAATAACC
>JAABSN010000020.1 GCA_011390385.1 Thioalkalivibrio nitratireducens
AGATTCAGTGCCTGCCTTACGTCTTCTCACGCCACCTCGGACGGGTCCTTCAGGAAGGCGCGTGCCAGTACGACGTCGACCTGGGTGTCATCAACCCGGCAGACCGCAGCCAGAAACGCGTGGTCGGTAAAATGGTCGGAACGGCTGTCAAGGATCGTGAAGGCCGTATCGACCTGACGGGATCCAATCTTCGGGTTGAAGTCCAGACGATTGGTCGGGCGACGGGATTCACCTCGGATTTCGGCGGATCCGTGAAGTCTGCGCCAGTCAAGGCGAGCACGACCCTGACCGACCTGATGGAGACGGCGGCCAAGCAGACTGCGACGCTGACGCGAATGGTGGGTGAAAGAGAGGTCAGCATGACCCTCGGCGACGTCGATCCGGTGTCCTTCCAGGGCGCGAAGCTGGCGGCGGGCCCGTCATCGAACTATGTCGAGGCAGTGATCGATGGCGAGTTCATCTACTCCTACGAAACCGACAACTGGTTCCCGTCGCTGACCGCCACCTATGCAGGTACCAAGGATCGTTTCACCGGTGGCCTGAAGTGGGTCGACCTTTCCGATACCAGCGGTCGCTACGAGCTGAATGTGCTGGTCAACGAAGATCAGGGATCTTCGGATGAATCGGCCGCGTTCGAGGACGATATGGGCGAGGAGGCCTTTTTCATGCCGAGCCCGGCGCGCGACACGATCAATGGAACCGTCACGTTCGAGGACACCTATATCAGCGGTGTCGAAGCACCCACACGCAGCGAGGTCAAGTACGATGTGGGTCTGCAGGGAGTGACTGCCCAGCAGGCGCAGATCTTCTGGAAGGCGCTGCTGCTGATCCCCAACCAGTTCTACGGCGAATGACGGTTCGGGGCCGGCCCATCTGGACCGGCCCCGCCTGGCCCATCAAGCCCGACAAACTCAGGCCGCATTCGCGATGGGATCCTTCTGCCCGGGCCGCGGGACCTTGAGCGTCACCAGTTCCTCGGAACTGGTCGGATGGATCGGGATCGTAAGATCAAAGTCGCGCTTGGTCGCACCCATGCGGACTGCGACCGCGAAGCCCTGAAGCATCTCGTCGACGGCGTCCCCGACCATGTGGATGCCGACCACCCGCTCGTCATCACCCGCACAGACCAGTTTCATCGCGATGGGCGCGACGTTGCCCTCCGCGAACGCGCGGGCCAGTCCTCCATACTCGGTTTCGTACACGTGGACCGAGTCGCCAAAGCTTTCGATCGCCTGTGGTTCGGTCATGCCCACCGCGGCGGTCGGCGGATGGGTGAAGGTGACCGTCGGGATCTGGGAATAGTCCACCGGAACCGGGTTGCGCTCGGGCGCGAACCAGTGATCCGCGAGACGACGCCCGGCGGCAATCGCCACCGGTGTCAACGGCCCCTTGCCGATGATGTCACCCACTGCGAACACGCCAGGCACGTTGGTCTGTTGCCACTCATCCACGGGGATGGTGTGGTTCGGAAGGATCTCGATACCGGCCGCCTCCAGGCCGATATCCCGCGTTTTCGGGCGGCGGCCCACCGCCCACAGGACCCGTTCGAAGGGGCCGAATTCCCCGCCATCCGCAATCTGGACTCGAACCGCCCCGGGTTCTCCGGTCAGCCCTTTCACCGTTGCGCCCAGGTGGCGCACGATTCCCTGTTCCTCCAGGTGCCGGTCCAGCACGTGGCTGACCATCGGATCAAACATCTCCAGCACGCGGTCTTCCATGGCGATGACAGTGACCTCCACGCCGAAGGAGCGCAGCATGCCGGCCATTTCCAGGCCGATGTAACCCGCACCAATGATTGCCAGCGATTTCGGCAGATCGGTCCACTGAAAGAAATCGTCCGAGGTCGCTCCGAGTTCATGACCCGGCATCCGCGGCACGATGGGTTCGCCGCCGGTCGCGATGACGACGCGCTTGCCCTTGTAGGTCTTGCCACCGGCAGTCACGGTGTTCGCGTCGACGAGTTCGGCGCGCTCGGGCACGTGCTCGACGCCGAGGCGTTCCAGGTAGCCCGACCAGTAGTCGTTCAGCATGCGCAGGAAGTCGTGACGGCGCTGCACCAGGTCGCCATAGCGGATTCCCGACACATCGGCATCAATGCCGAATTCGTGCGCGTGACGCGCATGGCTGGCGTGATGGGCCGCATACCAGGTCAGTTTTTTCGGGACACAGCCCTCGTTCACGCAGGTGCCGCCCAGTGGCCTGGGGTCGAAAACGATTGTGCGGGCGCCGTGACCGGCCGCCCGTTCCGCAACCGCGAGGCCGCCACTGCCGCCGCCGATTACGAGGATGTCGGATTGTTCCATGTTGGCTCCCGTTCAGGATGGGAAAAACGCGCCCCGATCATCGGGGCGCGGCGGGAAAACGAATATCAGGATTTTAACGTATTCCGGCCCGGATCACTCAAAGGCCGGGCCGGTACGCCGGAAACAGCGTTTCCGGCGACCGTCTGTTCAGGCGGCCTGCTTGTTCGAGAGCCAGGCTTTCAGATCCTCGGAGCCGCCAATGCGTCGGCCACCAACGAAAACCTGGGGTACCGTCATCGCGCCGGTGGCGGCACGCAGGCTGCGCAGGTTGGCGTCGCGGCCCAGCACGATCTCCTCGAACTCCATTCCCGCGTTCTGCAGATCTTCCTTCGCGGCCTTGCAATACGGACAGCCAGGCTTGGTGAAGAGCACGACATCCTGCGGACGGGCCGCGTTCGGTGCGATGTATTCGAGCATGGTATCGGCGTCGGAGACCACGAACGGGTCACCGGGCTCGTCGGGTTCGACGAACTGTTTTTCGATGACGCCATCGCGGACCAGCATCGAATAGCGCCAGGAGCGCTTGCCGAAACCGAGATCGGACTTGTCGACCAGCATGCCCATGCCTTCGGTGAACTCACCGTTGCCATCGGCCAGGAAGGTGACGCGATCTGCGTTCTGGTCCGCCTGCCAGGCTTCCATCACGAAGCCGTCGTTGACCGAGACGCAGACGATCTCGTCGATCCCCTGAGCCTCGAATACCGGCGCCAACTCGTTGTAGCGCGGCAGATGAGCCGAAGAGCAGGTGGGAGTGAACGCACCGGGCAGGGCGAAAACGACCACATTGCGGCCCTTGAAAATGTCCTCGGAACGAACGTCGTGCCAATCGTTGTCCTTGCGGCAACGGAATGTGACTTCGGGGATACGCTGACCTTCTCGTGCTTGCAGTTCCATGAAATGCTCCTGTTGGTCTGAATCGTTGAGGGTGTTGATCAATTTTCGGTCCAGGCTGTGCTGGAATGCAAACGAGAATACGTCATGAATGAGAATTGGTCCAATCAAGAATGTATATGCAGTTGATAGTATAGAGCTATTGACGGGCTTGACCTGCGCCAGGGAAGCGCTGGTTAATGTACTTGTCATTGCGAGCTGCGAGGCCGACCGGGGACCGGGAGAAGATTTACCGCAACAGAAGGGTTGCCAGGGTCAGGGCATAGATTCCAAGAACGAGTGTGCTCTCGAAGCCAATATTGCCGAAGCCGAATTTCTCGCGGCGCAAGAGACCCATCATCAGTATCCCGGACATCAGGATGGTGACAGCGATCCACAGCAACTCGTCACTGCCCAGCGCAGCGTACAGCGAGCCCTGCAGATAGAGCGCGTCCGAGAAGGACAGGAACAGTACATCGAACGAATTGCCACCGATGACATCGCCGACCGCCAGAGCGAGCGCGCCACGACGTACGGCCGCAACAGCGATCACCAGTTCCGGCAGGGAGGTGGAAACCGCGGTGAACACACCTCCGACCAGGCTTTCCTGGATTCCGAGATGGTTGGAAAGGGCGATCCCGGATATGGCGATGACCCACCCGGAGGTCGCGACAGCGGCGGCCAGCGTCGCGATCACCAGCCAGTCACGGGACGTTGCCCGTTCACCCCGGTCCCGTTCCTTCTCGTGCAGCGTCTGCCGGGTGATACGTGGCTGCCACATGGGGTGCTCGTAGGCCCGGCTCACCAGTTTCACGCCGGCGATGTAAGCGATCACCAGAACGATGGACGCTGGATGAATCGAGGCGATCTGTAACTCCGGCGTGGCCATCGCGAACAGCGGGATCGCCAGCAGAGCGATCAGCAAGGCCACCTGCTGGAGGTTGGCCTCGGAGGCGGCCGCGTGTTCGAGATTGGCCCGGCGGTAGACCATGTCGGCCACGGCCAGAAAAACCGTCTGGGCTGCGATACCGCCAATGGAATTGCTGACCGCGAGCGAGGCGTGGCCCTGGATGGCGGCAGTTCCGGAGGTGACGAGCCCCGACAGCGATGTCGTGGCGCCGATGAACACCGCACCCATGACCGCCTGTCCCAGCCCGGTCACCCGGGCGAGATACTCTGCCCGGGCAGTCAGGAGTACACCGCAGACGCCGATGACGGCGGCCGCCAGCAGAAAGCCGACGAGGCTCACGGTCAGAGACAACTCCATACCGTACACACCGTTCGTTGCGTGGGCAATGCTCTCGAGTGTTGCATAAAATGATGGGCTGGGGGCCGTTTTCCATCGCACTCGTTACTCGATGCGACGCTGATCCATGGGGATGCTGTGTCCCGGGCCCCCGATCGGAGACCGGCGAAACGCATGACGCGGGGCGACCGGGCGGACGGACAACAGGTATTCTGTTCTTTCACTCCATCATGAAATCGTTAGCGTGGCCTGGCAGCGCAGGGCGCAACGCCATTCGCTGTCGTGTGCAGCCACTTACAGGATCCTCGGTGTCGAAATTGATCAAGCCACGCCGTCAGCGCTCGAGTCGCACCGGAAACGTGTTTATTGGTGCCGCCCGCACGTCTTGCCGAAGCCTTCCGGGCTGTTTCCGACTGCGTCGTCCCGAGGGGTCGCCATTCGGGCGGCAACCGGCTATCAGACGCCATCGCATCGGGAGAGCAGGGTGACCGGCAGCAGGCGGCGTGCACACTGGATCAAGCTGCTTTACGTCGGCAACCTCGGGCTACTCTGCGTCCTGCTCCTGCACCAGGTTTACCTGCATCTTGCCGATCCCGGCTACGAATCGGTGCATTCGTCGCATGTCCAGGAAATACGGCAGCGTCTGGACGGGCGTAGCGAGTTTCGCTTCGCGGTCGTGGGCAACGTGAACAACTCGGTCCGAGTGTTCCGTGACCAGGTCGTGCCACGTCTCAACGCGGGTCCGTACGACTTTGTCGTCTCCGCCGGTAATGCCGTGAGTGGCGGGCAGGAGGAGAGCTATCGGACCGTGCACCGTCTGTTCAATGCTCTGGACCCACCTTACGTGCTGACCTTTGGCGCCAACGAGCATGACGATTTCGGGAGCTTCCGCTTTTACGAGCAGTTCGGTCCGTATTTCTTCTCGTTCGTCGCCGGTGATGTGCACTTCCTTTTCCTCGATGGCACCGGCAAATCCTCTCTCTCCTGGCAGCTGGACTGGCTCGAGCACGAGTTGGCGCACACGGCAGCGTCGCGTCGCCTGGTGTTCATCGGTCTCCCTGTCCACCCGGAGCTCCCGGATACGCCGGTGTTCGAATCGGATCATTACCTCGATGCACCGGCCTTCCGAGACGCACTCGTCGCTCTGTTCGAGCGTTACAAGGTCGACGTGGTGTTCTCGTCGAATCTGACCCTCTTTTCGCAGCTCGAACTCAATGGAGTCGAATATGTCACCACCGGCGGGGCTGGAGGGCTGATTGTCGACCGCGAATCGAGCTTCCATCACTTCGTCGATGTGGGGATATCGCCTGACGGCATCACGATTGCGCCGGTCCGCCTGGACCTGAACCTGCCTGTCTGGCAGCGCCGTCTCGATGGTTTGTGGAACGCGGTCTACTCTTTCTTCTATGTCAGCTACCTGCGCTTCCTGCTTCTGGTCAGCGCGCTTGTGCTGCTCGCGCTTCATCTGCAACGTCTGCTGGCCGAGGATCGTGACTACTATCGCGACTTCGATGTCGATTCGGCCCCGTACGAAGGGCGTTCACTGCGTGTCGGCATGTACTCGAACAACTACTTCCCTTTCGTTTCCGGAGTGACCGTTTCCGTGGAGCGCCTGCGCCGCGGCCTGGAGGCGCTTGGCGACCGGGTGCTGCTGATCGTGCCTCGGTATGTCGATCCCTGGGAAGACGATGCTGACATCGAGCGCGCGCCGACATTGGCGGCTTTTGGTGACCACGGCGAGTTCCGCCTCTCGAACCCCTTGATCGCGCGACTGAGACGCCGTCTGAGGACCTTCAGTCCCGATGTGATCCATGTGCATCATCCCTTCTGGCTCGGTTCACTGGGTCTGTTCATGGGGCGGCGTCTGAACCTCCCGGTGATCTACACCTATCACACTCGACTGGAGCACTACGCCCACTATGTACCGTTGCCGGGCCTACTGTTTCGCAATCTGATTTCGCATTACCTGATTCGACGTTTTGCCAACAAGTGCCAGGGCGTCGTCGTGCCGACCAGTTCGGCGGAGGAGTACCTGCGCGCCATCGGCGTCACCACAAAGACGCTGGTACAGCCGACGGGGATCGACTTCGATCGCTTTCAGGAGGTGGACGACGGCAGCGTGGCAGCGCTTCGTGCAAGGCTTGGCATCGGGGACCACGAGACGGTGCTGTTGAGCGTCTCGCGACTCAGCATGGAGAAGAACATCGAATTCATGCTCGAATCGCTGACCGGGCTCGAGTCGCTCGGTACGTCGGCGTTCCAGCTCGTGCTGGTCGGGGACGGGCAGGCCCGGCCACGACTGACCGCGCTGATCGAGGAGCTCGGCCTTGCCGGGCGCGTGCAACTGGTCGGATCCGTGCCGCCGGAAGAGATGCCTCTCTATTATCGTCTCGGCGACGTATTCGTGTTCGCTTCCAAGTCCGAAACCCAGGGCATGGTAATCCTGGAAGCGATGTCAGCGGGGTTGCCGGTGGTGGCCGTACGTTCCAGCGGTATCGATGACGCCATCATCGATGGGAAAAATGGCTTCAAGACGCCGGAGAACCACGAAGTCTGGACCGGGCGACTGCAGTCGCTGATTGCCGACACCGAACTCCGAGCCCGTTTGGGGGTCCAGGCGAGGGCTTTTGCCAAGGCCCATGACACCGCGTCGTTTGCCCGCAACATCCATGGCTTCTATGCATTGCTGCTGGCCCAGTACCATGAAGGCCGGAGCGGCCGTTAATGGCGTTTGCCAAGCCTTCTGCCATAGCCGCGCAGGGCCAACAGAAGGACGATCGCCAGCGCCAGGCCAGCCAGTGACCAGAACAGCTCTTCGCGGCTGGCGGCAAGGATCAGGGCGCCGAGCTGGCTGCCGAGTAATGTCACTGCGGCCAGCCCCGGAACGATGCCCAGCGTCGACCCGATCATGTAATCGCGGAAGCGCAGGTGGAAGGCCCCCGCCAGCATGTTGGTGACGGTAAACGGAGCCAGTGGCAGAAGGTTGATCCATGTCATGGTGCAGATGCCGCGCCGGGTGAACAGGCGTGCGAGTCCGTGCAGCCGGCGTCCGCCGTAGAGCACGACGGCATCACGACCGAACCGCCGGCCAACCCAGTAGGACACGACCGATGAGGTGAGGGTGCCCAGGGTTGCGTAAAAGAAGCCCCAGACGGGACCGAACAGCATCGCGGTCAGGACCACCATCAGGGTCAGTGGGAACATCAGCAGCATGGCGCCCGCGTAGGCAGCCATGATTCCGGGAACAAGCCAGGGGTTATCGCGCCAGGCGGCAACGGCCGTAAACCATATCCTCAGGCGGTCCGCGGTCAACACCTCATGGATGGTGAGCCACTGCCACAGCAGCCCGAGCGAGAGCAGGATGACTGCCGCCCCAATCACGTTCAGGAGTGGGCGTGGCATCGGACATTCCTTCCAGCAATCAAGCGAGACATGTCGGTGTTCCTTTTCCACCGTTGGGGGAGAGGGGCTTGGCGGACGTCGTTCTCGCCCTGGCCGCAATCTCTTCCCGGGCACAAATGGTATCGCTTTCGCCGGCCGTTGTTCACGGTGATTGGGGGGGTGTCTGGGTCACGGTCGAAACGCGGCCGATACCCTGTCACGTCACTTCCGACCGCTCGGCCCGCCGGCCCTGCGATAATTGTGCTTTTCCGGGTTGTTTCGACGCCAGTGGAAACGTGGAAAAGGACGTGGTCTTGCCTGTTTTAAAAATCAGGATGTTCAGATCGTCGGTGCAGAGCATCGCGATCACCTTGCAGGTGTGCTCAAGCCGACTATACTTTATATGATGAGCACGCCGTTGGCATGCGGAATGGTTGGGTTTGACGTTTCTTGCGCCATGTCTGGAAGCTGTCCGTTGTCGCCCGGCATCCCCCGCGCAGGAGTCAATGTGTCAAAGAATATCTTCATCATTGGTGCTGATTCGTTCAACATGCAGAAGGTCAGAAAGGTCGAGATCGACGCGACGTTCAAACTCCACGAACTTCTCAGCTTTGAGGAAGTAAGAGGAAAGGGTTTTTATCCGGTCGAGGAGTGTCTCGCGAAGGCGAAGGACCGTCTTCACGGATTCGACGGTTCAATCGATGCGATCATCGGTTACTGGGACTTTCCGGTGACCACCCTGGTGCCGATCCTCTGCCGCGAGTATGGACTTCCCTCGCCGTCGCTTGAAAGCGTGCTGCGTTGTGAACACAAGTACTGGAGCCGGCTCGAGCAGCGCAAGGTGATTCCGGACATGACCCCGCGCTTCGATGTGGTGGATCCGTTCGACGATGCGGCCTATAACGTGGAGTATTTTTACCAGCCGAAGACCGAGCAACTCACATTGCTGGAAATCAATCCCCGCCTGTCGCAATCACACGCCGACATGTTCGAAAAGGTGGACGGGGCATCCAATTTCCAGATCATGCTGGAACTGGCCCTGGGAAGGGAACCCGATTTTCCGTTGCGCCGGGGCCGCTATGGGTGCGCCGCGAAGTTCCACGTGCGCGTGTTCGAGGATGGAATCGTCTCGCACGCGCCTGACGCCTCCGACATCCAGCGCATAGAGCAGGAGTTTCCCGAGACGCGGATCGAGCTCAAGGTCCGGCACGGAACACGATTGTCGGAGATGCTGGAACAGGACAGCTACAGCTACGACATCGCCCATGTCCATACAGGGGCCCGCGACCGGAAGGCGCTGCTGAAAAAATACAATCGCATCCTGGAAGCGCTGCACTTCGAGTTCGAACCAGTGCCCGAGAAATCGGCCGAGGCCCCCGAGGTGATGGAAATCTCGGCCTGAGGTCAGGTGCCTGTGCAGAACGAGACAGTAAGCACCCGCGGCCCGACCGGTTTCGCTTCGGCCGGGAATCCCCAGCATGCCGGCAAGCATGATCATCGGGGCGGAGTGTCCCCCCTGGTGCCGGAGCACCTTCCATGGGTACGAGCACGGCTCCCGGAGATCGATGGCTTTGAGGGCAGAGAAGTCGGTGGTCGTGCTGGGCAGGGCCTTGCTCCGGCCCGGCCGCTTCGATCGCAAGGTCACCCTTGAGAATCCGCACCGTGAGACACGTCGGGAAATCCTGAAAGGCAGGGTGCGGGAAGGGCAGGGCTGAAGCTCCTGTGCCAGGGCCTTCGTGATCTCATTGATGAAAACCAATGCCTGGAGACAGCATCATGAGTATTTATGACAAGCACATCGCCATCCTTGTCGAGGATGGTTACCAGGAACTGGAACTGCACTATCCGCGGTTGCGCATGCTCGAGGCCGGGCTGCAGGTCTCTGTGGTTGGCGCCGGCAAACCGGAATACGCGAGTGCGAAGGGCTATATGGTCAAGGCGGACCTCAGCGCCGACAAAGTCGATGCAAACGACGTCGATGCGCTGATCATTCCCGGCGGCATGGCCCCGGACAGGATGCGCCGCCACCGCGCGATGGTCGATCTGGTGCGTGCCGTGCATGAGCGCAACAGGCCGGTAGCCTGGATCTGCCACGGTGGCTGGATGGCAGTATCGGCAGACATCCTGCGCGGGCGGCGCGCGACCTCTTTCCACTCGATCCGAGACGACATGATCAACGCCGGCGCCGACTGGAGTGACGAGGAAGTGGTCGAGGACGGCAATCTGCTCAGCAGCCGCACGCCGGACGACCTGCCCGCATTTTGCCGGGCACTGCTCGAAAAACTCGGGTGATACCGGCGGGCATGAGGCGGCTCAGGCAAGGATGGCCACGGATTCTCCCGGCAGATGGAGAACGGTCTCCCGCAACTGGACTCCGGGGGCCGAGCAAAGCGTCAGCCCCAGGTGCGCAACGTCCGGGGGCAGGTTCAGGGTCTGTGTGCCCTGCCCGAGGTTGCAGGCCGTGACCAGACCCGGCCGAAGCAGGGTGATGCAGCGACGGTCTTCGTCGATCCGGACCCGCAGCCGTTCGAGACGATCGTCGGCGAAGGCGGGGTGGCCGCGCCGCAACCGGATCAGCGACCGGTGCCAGTCGAGAATGCCGGAATGGGGGTCCCGCTTGCGTTCATCCCAGTTCAGGCGGGAACGGTCAAAGCTGTCTGTGGCCTGTGGATCCGGAATGCGCTCCGGGTTCCAGCCGAACGCCGAGAATTCCTCGCGCCGACCGGTGCGTACCGCCTCGGCGAGATCCGGGTCCTGATGGTGGGTGAAGTAGAGGAATGGGCTGGAGGACCCCCACTCCTCGCCCTGGAACAGCATCGGCACGAATGGGGAGGTCAGCACCAAGGCGGCGCCCACCTTCAGTAGCGCCGGCGACAGCAGGTGGCTGCTGCGTTCGCCCGTGGCGCGATTGCCGATCTGATCGTGGTTCTGCAGACAGCCGACGAAGCGCCGGCCCGGCACGCCGGTGGCAGGGCGCCCGTGGGTGCGTCTGCGGTAACGGGAGTAGACGCCGTCGTAGGCGAAGCCGCGGGTCAGCACCTTCCCCAGATGCTCGAGCGTCCCGAAGTCAGCATAGTAGCCATTGGATTCTCCGGTCAGCAGCGCGTGCAGCGCGTGGTGGAAGTCCTCGCTCCACTGGGCATCCAGACCGTATCCGCCAACCTCCACCGGGCGGATCAGGCGCGGATCGTTGAGGTCGCTTTCCGCGATCAGCACGAGTGGCCGCCCCGTGCGGCTCTCGAGCCCCCGAACCTCCACGGACAGCGCCTCGAGGAGGTGCACGGCGGAGGTGTCGATGATCGCGTGCACCGCATCGATGCGCAGGCCGTCGAAGTGGTAGTCACGCAGCCACATCAGCGCATTGTCGATGAAGAAGCGCCGGACCTCGTCGCTGTGGGCGCGGTCCAGGTTCACCGCCTCGCCCCAGGGCGTGCTGTAGGCGTCGGTGAAATAGGGGCCGAACTGGGCCAGATAGTTGCCGTCGGGTCCGAGGTGGTTGTAAACGACGTCGAGCAGCACTGCCAGCCCACGCCGGTGACAGGCATCGATCAGCCGCTTCAATCCAACCGGGCCGCCGTAGGCGTGGTGGGGTGCGAACAGGTTCACGCCGTCGTAACCCCAGCCGCGATCCCCCGGAAATTCCTGCACCGGCATAAGCTCGAGGTGCGTGATGCCGAGTTCCGCGAGATGATCGAGTCGGTCGATCACCGCCTCGAAGGTCCCGGCAGGGGTGAAGGTGCCGACGTGGATTTCGATGACGACCGCCGCGGCCAGGGGCGGTGCGCGCCAGCCCTGATCGCTCCATTCGAAGGCCTGATGGTCCACCCAGCGCGAGGGTCCGTGCACGCCATCGGGTTGCCAGGCCGAGCGCGGATCGGGGAACGGACCGTTGCCATTCACATGGAAGGCGTAGTCCGCACCATGAGCGAGTGCGGCGCTCTCCAGCCGCCACCAGCCGCCGTCCTGGCGTGCCATCGGCGTACGGGCTCCGGCGCATTCCAGCAGCACCTGTTCCGCTTCTGGCGCCCAGACCCTGACCGCGGTCACTGCGTGGCCTCCACCCGCTCGAGCAGCGCCAACGGGAACGGCGCAAGCAGGTCGGCCACCAGGGCGTCTCCACCACCCGCCAGCAGCGCACCCGAAAGCCGGTTCCTCCAGCGTCCCGGCGGGATGGGCAGGCGCGTGTCCTGCCAGTCGCCGGCAAGGCTCAGGACCAGCCGTGGCACCACGACCAGCACGCTGCCCCCGCGCAGGTAGGCGAGCGTGTGTCTGGCCCTGGATCCTTCTGCGACCACCGGCTCGTAGGCACCCGTCGGGCCGAAGGCCTCCGGGCGGTCGCGGCGCAGCGCCAGCGCCTGGCGAATGACCCACAGCTTCGGAAGCCCCTCGTCGCCGCGAGCGAGGATCTGGTCGGCGGAGAGCGTGTCGAGCTCCGCGAGCAGGCGTTGGCGCTGTTCGAAGTCCACTGGTCGCCGGTTGTCCGGATCCACCAGGCTCAGATTCCACAGCTCCGTGCCCTGGTAGATATCCGGTACCCCCGGCGCGGTGCACTTGACCAGGGTCTGCGCGAGGCTGTTCACACGCCCCGGAAGGATCAGGGGCGCCACGAAGGCCTCGATCATCTTGCAGAATTCCGGGTCGGCCAGCAGGCTCCCCGCGAAGTCCCGGATGGCCTGCTCGTAGTCGGGATCCGGTTGCGTCCAGGTTGTGTATTGCTTGGCCTCGCGGACTGCCTTTTCCAGATACGCGGTCAGGCGTTCGCTGTCGATCGGCCAGGCGCCGACCAGCGTCTGGTAGGTCAGGTATTCCGTAGCAGGGTCGGGCCCGTGAGCCGAGCGGTGCCGGGCATTGTGCTGCATCCAGGTCCTCACAGCCTGACCCCAGGCCTGCGGGATCTCCGACAACAGCACCAGACGTGCGCGCACGTCCTCGCTGCGCTTGCTGTCGTGCGTGGAACTGGTCAGCATCGCGCTCGGATGCCGGACGAGGGAAACCCGGGAAGCCCGGTGAAACTCGTCTACCGATAACCCGAAGTGCCGGGGGTTGCCGCCGACCTCGTTCAGGGCTACCAGGCGGTGGAAACGGTAGAAGGCGGTGTCCTCCACCCCCTTGGCCATCGCCGGTCCCGTCAGTTGCTGAAACCGCAGTGCGAGCTCGGCCTCCAGATCACCGTCGATACGCAGCAGGAGCAGGGCCTGCAGGAACTGCAGCAGCTCCTCGTCCAGGTGCGGGTGCTGGGCCTGAACGGCTTCGATGGCTGAGCGGATGTGGCGTCGGTCGGACTCGGTGACCCGGGCATCCCGCGTCACGTAGGTGCGATAGACCGGAAAGCACGCCGCGACCTCCAGGAGTGCGTGGTAGAGGGCATCGCGGCTGTAGTCGCGATGTCGGCGATGCCGCTCGCAGATCGTCACGAAAAGCGATGCCAGACGCTGGAGTTCGCTGCCAAGGATTTCCCGCAGGATCTGGTGTTTGCTTTCCAGCATCACTTGCGCGAAGTCGGCGGATTGACCGCTGATTTCCTGGTACAGCTTCGTCATGGGGCCTTCGCCGGAGGGATCGACGAAGAGTCCCTGCAGGCGGTTCAGGAAGTCGTAGCCCGTGGTGCCCGCGATCGGCCAGTCCTGCGGCAGTTGCTCACCGGGCTCGAGAATCTTCTCCGCGACGATCCAGGCATCCGGGCAGGTCTCGCGCAGGCGGTGGAAATAGCCGGCCGGATCCCGGAGTCCATCGGGGTGATCGACCCGCAGGCCGTCCACGAAGCCCTCCCGGACCCACTGGATGGGCAGTGTGTGCACCGCGTCGAAGACCTCCGGGTTTTCCACACGCAGTCCAGCCAGGTCATTGATGTCGAAAAAGCGCCGGTAGCCAAGATCCTGGGCAGCGGTTGTCCACCAGGCGAGGCGATAGTTCTGCCGGTCGATCAACGCATCCAGGGTATCCGGATTCGTGTTGATCGAGTCGAGCTCGGCCTCGAGCGCTGCAAGGGTGTCGGCATCCGTGCTGCAGACCCTGTCCAGCAGGCGGCGGATCACGTCCTGGTCGCGCTGGCGCCGCTCCATCTGATCGCGCGAGGTGACCTGGGGGCGCGGCAGGCGCGCGCAGGACTCCGCGAGGAACCCGAGCAGCTCCACGCGGCTGCGCCGGTACACGCGCTGAAGTAACGCGAACAGCGACGAGGGATCGACCGGGAACCGGTGCTCGTGATAGTGAAGCGTGAATACGCCGCCGGCGTAGTGCAGTTGCAGCTCGCCTGCCTCGAGCACGCGTCCATAGTGATCGCCCAGGACCGGCAACAGGACCTTGTTCGGCCAGCGCTCCTCGGACGACTCCCAGTCCACGTCGAAGTAGCGCGCATAGGGGCTCGACGGCCCGTTCTCCAGTACGTCCCACCACCAGGGATTCTGATCCCCGGCAGTTGCCATGTGATTCGGGACGATATCCAGCACCTGTCCCAGGCCGGCCGCCTGGACCGCCGCGCAGAGCCGCTGCCATGCCGCCTCGCCACCGAGCTCCCGATTTACGTGCCCGGGATCGACCACATCGTAGCCGTGTGTGCTGCCCTCTGCCGCCTGCAGAAACGGCGAGAGATAGACATGGCTGACGCCCAGCTGTGCAAGATAGGGGACCACAGCGGCAGCGTCGTCGAGTGTGAAGCCGCCGTGCAACTGGAGGCGGTAGGTGGCGATGGGTTCAGCAGGCACAGCGCAGCTCGACGATGGAGTCTCCCTCGACCGCCCTGACACTATCCCGCTCCGGTGCCTCACTGCCTGGCGGCTGGCTCGTGGATTCGTTCGTCACACAGTCTCCTGGCGCTCGGCTCCGGGTTCTGGAGGTGCTCTTGGCGGCAGAGGGCGGCGGTGCAGGGCGCATGCCGGCCGAGACTAGAATAAGCCTCGCGCCCCTGGCTTGGAAATGGCAGCAGCACAGGCTGGCGGCGGATTCGCGTGGCATGCGCAGCCACGTGTGTCGTCATCCGCGTATCGGAGTCTCCGCTGAGGGTTCAAAAGGGGGCGAGCGCCCGAGCGCCCGAGTCAGGTTGATGCCGGTGGAGATCAGGCCGACGTGACTGAAGGCCTGAGGAAAGTTTCCGAGAAAGGCTCCGCTCGCCGGGTCGATCTGCTCCGGCAGCAGGCCCAGGGGATTGGCACGCGCACACAGCGAATCGAACAGCTCCGTCGCCGCATCGATCCGGCCCTGCCCGAGGAGATTGTCCGCGAGCCAGAAGCTGCACAGCAGAAAGGCACCTTCGTCGCCGGGCAGGCCGTCCGGCGATTCCGCAGGGAGGTAGCGGTAAAGCAGTCCGTCGCCGGCACCCAGGTGACGCATCACCGCCCGAGTGGTCGCTACCATCTTCGGGTGGTCGGCCGGTACGACCCCACGCAGCGGCAGCGCCAACAGGCTGGCGTCGATCCCGCCCCCACCGAGATGCTCGGTCAGCGACTGCATCCGCGGATCCCAGGACTCTTCCAGGATGGCCGCACGGATTCGCTCCGCCTCGAACCGCCAGGTCTCGGTATTTCCCGGAAGTCCGTTGCGTTCCGCGAGCCGCGCACCGCGGTCCAGCGCCACCGCGCAGAGCGCCGCCGAGTAGGTGAACGGCCGACCCGGGGTCCGGACCTCCCAGATGCCGTGGTCCGGTGTTTGCCACTCCGCCGCTGCCGCGTCCACGAGTCGGCGCAGCCGGTCCCAGAGTGCCGGGTCCAGCCGACCGCCACTGCGCACCCATCCGTAGGCACAGTCGAGGATCTCGCCGAAGACATCGTGCTGGCGCTGCTCGGCCGCCGCATTGCCCCAACGTACCGGCCCCGAGCCGCGGTAACCCTCCAGACTGGTGTCGATGTACTCCGGAGGCGGCGGATGGCCGTCCACATCGTAGAGCACGCGCGGCCGCCCCGCACGGTCGATCGCGTCGAGGACCCAGCCCAGGAAACCCGCGGCCTCGTGTCCCATGCCGATCCGCCGCATCGCGTACACGGAAAAGGCCGCATCGCGAATCCACGCGTAGCGGTAGTCCCAGTTGCGCGGTCCGCCAATGGCCTCGGGCAGCGACGAAGTGGGTGCGGCGATCATTGCACCGGTGGCGGTGTGATCCATCAGCTTGAGCGTGATCGCCGCACGGCGCACCAGAGACTCCTGCGGTCCCGCGTAGTGGTAGTGGCGCATCCAGTTCCGCCACACCGCGATCGTGTCCGCGAGGAGCTCCGCAGGCGGTTTCGGATGAAAACGGTGTCCGGGAGAGCCCCAGGTCAGCAGAAGGTGATGGCGTGCACCTGCGGTCAACACGTGGACGCTGTCGAGACCACTCAGATGCAGCGAGGAGCCGAGGTGTAGCTCCAGCTCGGGTCTTCGGTGTGGCAGCAGCCCCAGACCATCGGCGTGGGGATGCGATCGGGCACCGCCCCAGGGTTCAATCCGTACGCGCAGGCGGACGTGGCCCTCGAGCACCTCGATCGTCCTCAGCAGCTCCCCACGGTCGGCCGCCGCATCCTCGGAGAGGTCCGCGCCGGCCCGCAGGGTGAGTGCATCGGTCACGCGCACACGGCCATCCGGACCGCACATCTCGGTCACCAGTACGCCGGTGTCCGGTTCGTAGCGCTGAGCGGCGCCGGTCAGTGGCTCTGGCAACACGGCAAAGGCGCCGCCGTGCGCCTGGTCCAGTAATCGGCAGAACAGTGGTTCGGAGTCGAAGCGCGGCACGCACAGCCAGTCGATCGCCCCATCCCGGCCGACAAGGGCCGCAGTGGCGCCGTCGCCGATCAGGCCGTGATCCTCGATCGGCGGGTAGCCGTCCCGGAGGCATGGGGGTATCTCAGAGCCGTTCAACGGTATCCCTCCGCAGGTGAACTACAATAGTGACACGGATGGCGGCACTTTCCGCAGATCATCGCAGTAAGGAATTCACACGTCGGTTCGGCCCGGCTGTTTCGACGCCATCCGCGATGGCGGAGGCGCGGGCAAGGCGCCTCGGTGATGCGGCGGACTCGGCCGGGCATTGGTTCTGACCAGGCTGGAGGTTTCGGGTGAGTGCTCAAACCATCAGTGGACTGCTGGCTGCCCGCTCTGTGCCGGAGGAGCAGACAGCAGTCGTCGCGATGGGCCGCGACGGTCTCGCCACCACTGCGCGCGGCGACCTTCTCGAGCGGGCCGGCCGCCTGGCGGCCGGCCTTCAGGAGGCCGGCCTCGAGCGCGGGGACCGGGTCCTGATTCTCGCTCCCAACAGTGCCGACTGGGTCGCCTCCGCGCTGGGCGTGATGAATGCAGGGGGGGTTGTGGTACCCCTGGATACGCAGATGCCGGGCGAAGATCTGAAACACGCCCTTGCCGATTCCGAGCCGCGGTACATCTTCACGACCTCGAAGCTCAAGGATCGGCTCCCGGAGGACATGCGCGACGCCCGCACGTATCTTTTCGACGCCGATCCGGATGACCCGGAGGCATGGGAGGGGCTCCTGGAGCAGGAGCCGGCATCGGCGGTGGCGGATCCGGACGCTGTCGCGGCTATCTTCTACACCTCCGGCACCACCGGCCCTCCGAAGGGCGTGCCCCTGACGCACAGGAACCTGAGCAGCAACGTGGAGGCCCTTTGTGAGCAGGAACTCGCGGATGACAGCGATCGGGTCCTGGTGCCACTGCCGTTTCACCACGTGTATCCATTCACCGTCGGCATCCTGATTCCGTTGACGCTCGGGGCGACGATCATCATCCCCTTCTCCCTCGTCGGCCCGCAGATCGTGCGCGCACTGCGCGAAGGCGAGGCGACGGTGATGCTGGGTGTGCCACGACTCTATGAGGCCGTGTGGAATGCCCTGGAGGATCGTATCGCGGGAAGGGGTCGGACCGCGGCCTTCCTGTTTCGACAGACGTTGTCCGTCTCGAAGCTCGCACGCCGCCGGCTCGGCCTGAACCTGGGCCGGAAGCTGTTCAAGGGTCTGCACCGGCGGCTGGCTCCCCGTCTGCGGCTGGTGGTCGCCGGCGGAGCCGCCCTGGATCCGGATCTCGGGCGCAAGCTGCAGGCACTGGGCTGGGAAGTGGGCACGGGCTACGGCCTCAGCGAAACCTCTCCGATCCTGACCTACAACCCGCCAGATCGCCTGAAGATCGAAGCGGCGGGCCTTGCCCTGCCCGGCGTCGAACTCGCGATCGACGATTCCGACTCCGGCGACGGGCGGGGTGAGGTGATGGCCCGGGGGCCGAACGTGTTCGCGGGCTATCTGAATCTGCCTGAAAAGACGGATGAAGTACTCGATGAGAAAGGATGGTTCCGCACCGGCGATACGGGAGAGATCGACGCGGATGGCTATCTGCATCTACACGGCCGCGAATCCTCGATGATCCTGCTCTCCGGGGGCGAGAATGTCGATCCGGAACGCGTCGAGGACAGGCTGCAGGCCATCGACGAGGTGCGCGAGATTGGGGTACTCGCTCACGAAGACCGCCTTGCGGCGGTCGTCGTTCCGGAGTCGAGCCTGTTGCGTGAGGTGACCGGTGAGGATCTCGAGAAGCGCATCAAGGACGCAGTGAAGAAAACTGCAAAGGAACTGCCGAGTCACCATCGCCCGGGGACTGTGCGCATTGCGCTCGACCCTCTGCCGCGTACCCGCCTGGGCAAGCTGCGCCGGCACAAGCTCGAAGAGCTGTTCGAGAAACTGGGTGAGAGCGACGCTGCATCCGAGGCGAAGCCGGAGCCGGTGTCGCCCGAATCCATGGCACCCGACGACCAGCAGCTGCTCTCGGATCCTGCAGCGGAGAAGACGTGGAGTTACCTCGCGGAACGTTTCCATGACCTTCGACTGACCCCGGACAGCAGTCTTGCAGCAGAGCTTGGAATCGACTCGCTGAGCTGGGTGGATCTGACGCTTGCGTTGCAGGACCGTGCCGGGATCGACCTCGATGACTCGGCGATCGAGCGCGTCGAAACGGTTCGGGACCTTCTTCAGGAGGCGGCCGGCGCCTCCGAGGCCAAGGAAGTGAAAGGGGAACTGAAGAAGCAGCTCGAAGACCCCGACTCGCTCCTGGACGACGACCAGAAAAAGGCCCTGAAGCCCGCCGGGTTGGCAGGTCGCATCGGGGGCCGAATGCTGCTTGGCTCCACACGGACGCTCAGCCGTCTTCTGATGCGTGTGGAGGTGCGCGGCAGTCTTCCGGACGATGGTCCGTACCTGATCGCACCGCGCCACCTGAGTTTCGTCGACCCGCTGGCGCTGCTGCCCGCGTTCAGCAGGCAGCAGTTGGAATCGCTGTACTGGGCCGGTCTGGAGGACTACCTCTTCTCCAACCGGCTCTCGCGGGCCTTCAGCCGGACCGCGCGCATCCTGCCCATCGACCCCGGTGCCGCACCGCGCCGGAGCCTGGCTCTGGCCGCGGCCTGTGTGGAGCGTGGATTCAGCCTGATCTGGTTTCCGGAGGGAGAGCGTTCTCCGGACGGCACACTCCAGCGCCTGCGGCCTGGCATTGGCCTGGTCCTCGCGGCGCAGCCCGTACCGGTGGTGCCCGTTTGGATCGAGGGCACACGGGAGGTGATGGCGCCGGGTCAGCGTCTTCCCCGACGCGGAAAGGTACGCGTGACCATCGGCGACCCCGTTTCTCAAGAGGCCTATGGAAGTGACGAACGGGAGATCGTGAAGATACTGCAGTCGGCGCTGGAGGATCTGGGCGCATCGTCGAAATCGGGACAATGATCTCCTCGCGCCGCTCTTCGATGTCCGTGGTCCTGCAATGAAGGCCGCGATCGCCGAGTTGCTGTAACCGGGGTATATCGATATGAAAGACCCGGAGGCAGGGGAATTGGACAGCCGTAGCGGCGAATGCGGTGAGCGTATGCGCGATGGCAGCGAACGGATGCGGGGAATGGCGAAGAAGGTGGCGCTCATCGAGGCCGAATGAAAACGGCGGGTGGAACCCTTGCTGGAGGAGATCACCGGGTATGGCGGACGACAGTCTGGAACAGGAGGGTCACCGGCAGGCACTGCGGCTGCTGCGCGAATGCGCCACGGAGGCGGGTTTTCTGGCGACGCCAACGGCGCGCGCCAACTACCGGCGGGTCTGGACACGGGACGGCGCGATTCTGTCGCTGGCCGCGCTGCGGGCGAAAGACGACGAACTGATTGCCACCGCGCGGTCGACGCTCATGACACTGGCGCGGTATCAGGGACCGCATGGGGAGATTCCGAGTAACGTGGATCCAGTGACCGGCCGCGTCAGCTATGGTGGCACCACCGGCCGGGTGGACGCTGACCTGTGGTTCGTGATCGCCTGTGCCGAATACTGGCAGGCGACACGGGACGGGGGCTTCCTGGACGCGATGCTCCCGATCCTCGAGAAGGTTCGTTTCCTGCTTGGCGCCTGGGAATTCAACAACCGTGGTCTGCTGTACGTGCCCCCGACCGGCGATTGGGCCGACGAGTACGTGCAGAGCGGCTATGTGCTCTATGACCAGTTGCTCTACCTGCAGGTGCAGCGCTGCCTTGCCGCGCTGCACTTCGAGGTGCACGGATCAACGGACCACGCGCTGGCCGAGCGGATCAGCCGTCTGTACCACCTTATCCAGACCAACTACTGGTTTGATGGGAACAACACGCAGGCCGGCGACACCTACCACGAAGTACTGTACCGCAAGGGGCAGGAGGCAGCGCTTCACTCCAAGGATCGCTACTGGATGCCGTCGTTCTCGCCCAGCGGTTACAGTTATCGCTTCGACGCCTTCGCGAACGTGCTCGCCTCTTTGCTGGACGTGGCCGATGATCATCAGCGTTCCCGTGTCGAGCGCTACATTGAGGAGGAACTGGTGGATGACGATTTGCCACTGCTGCCGGCCTTTCACCCGGTCATCGAACCGGTGCATGAGGATTGGGAGGACCTTCAGGTGATGTTTTCCCATACCTTCAAGAACAAGCCCTACGAGTTCCATAACGGCGGCCTGTGGCCGATGCTTACGGGCTTCCACGCTGCCGATCTGGCCCGTCGCGGGCACGCCGGCACCGCCCGCCGCTACCTGCGTGCGGTGCATGCGGGAAACCGGCTCGCGATGGACGGCGAGACATGGTCGTTCCCGGAGTTCGTTCACGGCCGCGATCACACCGCGGGAGGGACGCGCCGTCAGGGTTGGAGCGCGGCCGCCGCAGTGATCGCCCATGAGGCCTTACAGGGGCGCGAGGTATTCCAGGTGCGTGATTGTGACGGATAACCCGGTTTGACCCAGCAACTCGGCCTCACGATGATTCGCAACGAGGACCGGCCGATGCGGCGCCGGTTCGCAGTGCGTTCCGGTGCCACGCCGGTCTGCGTAAGCCGGTAGCCGGGCTGCAGCCTGCCGCTCGTTCGGGATGGCACCGCCGCACGGCTGCCCGACGTGTGGAATCATGCCTGTTGCAGACGCTGCAACCCTAGGTGCCCGTAGACGCGGCCACCAGGTGCTGGTGCTGGCGCCAGAAGACTCCGATAAGCCAGTGGACGAGGCCGATGTGATCCGGACCGAGTGGGAGTTGCTGAAGAACTTGGCCATCGCGAGCGACGACCCATCTGTTCACCGAGCGGGAACCGCTGGGCTTGGGCCAAACTCGCTGGGCGCTCGCGTGACCGGCCGGGAGGGCATATGTCACTGCATCTGACCTTTCTGACCCTGGGTTCGCTCTTTGTGCTGGGATTGCTTGCGGATGCAGTTGGGCGTCGAACCCCCCTGCCGAGGGTGACTTTGTTGCTGGCCTGCGGCGTACTGGTGGGGCGCTCGGGACTCGACCTGCTTCCGGTCGAGATGGAGATCTGGTATGAGTTCTTCTCCATACTGGCGTTGACGATGGTGGCTTTTCTGCTGGGCGGTATCTTCAACCCGGCGACCCTGCGGCGCCATGGACGCGAGATCATGCTGATCTCGATTTCCATCGCCGTCGTGACTCTGGCAGTGGTTGCGGGAGGACTCTGGTTATTCGGGGTCACACCCGCGCTGGCATTGCTGCTGGGCGCGATTGCCACCGCCACGGCACCCGCGGCCGTCCAGGATGTACTTCGCCAGGGCGGGCAGGATGGGTCCTTCGCACTCAAGATCAAGGGCATCGTGGCCGTTGACGATGCCTGGGGCATCATCGTCTTCAGTGTCGCGCTGGCCGCCGCGGCCATGTTGATGGGCCGGGCAGAGGCGGCTCCATGGCTGTATGCGGCTCATGATCTGGGTGGCGGCATCGCGTTGGGCGCCGCGATCGGGATTCCGGCAGCCGCCCTGACCGGGCGACTCCGCAATGGCGAACCCATGCAGACCGAGGCCCTGGCCATCGTGTTTCTGACCGCAGGCACGGCTCTCTGGCTCGAAGTGTCGTTTCTCGTGGCAGGGATCACGGCAGGCGCTATCGTTGTCAATCTCGCCCGTCATCACGATCGTCCCTTCCATGAGATTGAGCACATCCAGTGGCCGTTCATGATGCTGTTTTTCCTTCTGGCTGGCGCATCGCTCGAAATCGGGCGACTGGTAGACTTGGGCCTCATCGGCGTCGCTTACCTCATACTGCGTATCGTGAGTCGCATCCTCGGCGGTTGGATAGGCGCCTGGCTCGGACATGCGCCGGTTACGCAGCGGCTCTGGTTCGGCGTGGCGCTGATGCCGCAGGCCGGTGTCGCGATTGGTATGGCACTCGTGGCGGCGAACCATTTTCCTGAAATGGCGGAAACCATTCTGGCTCTCACCATCGGTACCACGGTGGTTTTCGAGCTTTTCGGTCCGCCGGCGACCTTGCTCGCCTTACGGCGTACCCAACGTCGAGGGCCATCGGGTCGAGGCCCATAATATGGGTTCGAGGTCTCCGCCGGTCGCTTGAATTGGACGAAAGGCCCTTTGGGGACGATTCCGACAGTCACTAAAGAACTTCCTCGAGTCGAACAAGCCGTTCGGGATCGATGGCAACACCCCTTCGACCGATCGCGCTGAACGGATCCCCCCGCTGGCCAAGTCGCCGGAAGATGTTGCCGATGGTCCAGCGATCGGGACGCAGACGACGGTTCAGTTCATTCCATTCGAGCGGTGCCGCGATTGGGGCGCCGGTGAGCGTCCGTAGCGAATAGGGAGCGATCGTCGTCTGACCGTAGGCATTGCGAAGGTAATCAAGGAAGACCCGGTCCTTCCTTGCCTTCTTGCGCTGTTCCACCGTCAGTTGGTCGGGGTGCCTTGCCGCCAGTTTCTCGGCCAGTCGCCGCGCGAAGTCCCTCGACTCGTCAAAGTCCGCCGATCGATCCAGGGGAACCACCACGTGCAGACCGCGGGAACCGGTTGTCATCAGGAAACCGGGCATCTCCATCGCATCCAGGGCCTGGCGCAGGACTCCCGCTGCCCAGCGCACTGGGCCGAAGTCGTCACCCGAAGGATCGAGATCGAAGATCAACCGATCGGGGTACTCGGGGCGATCGACGCGCGAGAGTCCCACGTGCAGGGCGATGGCCGCCTGATCGGCGATGAACAGCAGGGTTGCCAGGTCCCGGACCGCCAGATAGTCAATCGTCCCGTCTTCGGCTGGCAGACTCGCCCGGGCGATCCATTCGGGGAAGTGCTCGGGCACGTTCTTCTGGAAGAAGCAGTCATCAATCCCGTCGGGACAGCGCTGCAGGCTGACCGGGCGCCCCTCCAGATGGGGTAGCAACGTGTCTGCGACGCGTCGATAGTAATCGACCACCTGACCCTTGGTCACGGCATCTTTGCCCCCTTTTGCGGGGAACAGGGTCTTGCCCGGGCGCTTGACCGTGATGGTATGCGGACCAGCCCTGATCCTGCGTTCATCCTCGCCCATCGCTAGGTGTCCTCTCATTGCGCGTCAAGAGGCGGATGCGGTCGCCATCCTTGATCGCAAGTATTCGTTCGCCGTCCAGTTTCCGTTCGTAGACCCAGTCGGAGCGTGTAAACGGCTCGTGGGTAAGCGTTGCCTTCATGAGGTCGCTCCCGGCAGGCATGCCCGCCGGCTGGACCCGCTCTCTGAGTTCCCCGTCGAGTTTCTGCAGCCAGGCCGGTTCCATCAGGATTCGTCCGCCTCGACCTGGTCGATGGTGCGGCCGCTTGCTACGGACTCCGGTTCTGTTTTCGCCGGCTTTCGGCGGCGGTCAGCCTCGTCGTCGTCCATCTTGATCAGCAACCAGTTACCGTCGCTGCCTCCGGTACGATGCAGGGCGTATCCGCCGCAGATTTTCTCACCGTCAAGCCGAATCAGCAGGTGGCCCCGTTCGAGCGCCTCCTTGGCGGATCGGGTCTTTCCGTCCTTTTCCGTGATGTTGGCCCAGGTGCCGCGATCCCAGATCAGGACGGTGCCCGCGCCATACTGGCCTTCGGGGATCGTGCCCTCGAAGTCCGCATAGTCCAGTGGATGGTCTTCCGTGGCGATCGCCAATCGCTTTTCGCTGGGGTCTGTTGAGGGCCCCTTGGGGATGCTCCAGGATTTCAGAACACCGTCGATTTCGAGCCGCAGATCGAAATGGTGCGACGAGGCGTCATGCTCCTGGATGACGAAGATGGGCCTTGTCTCCGGATCAGCGTTCGATTCCCGGCCGCGCGGCTCGCCGGTCTTGCGAAAGTCGCGCTTGTCGCGATACTTGTTCAGGCTCATCGGCTCGTTTCCTCCTTGTCTTTCCGGTTGGCTCCCGCGTCGAATACGTGGAAGTAGAGGCTCGGGATCAGCACGAGCGTCAGCAAAGTGGCGACAATGACGCCGCTGACCAGCGTCAGTCCCAGGGGCTTCAGCGCCGGTTCGAAGATCAGAGCGCCACTGCCGAACGCGACTGTTCCGGCGGTGAGGAGGATGGGGCGGGTACGCAATGCGCCCGCACTGATCAGGGCGTCCTGAACGTTCATCCCGCTCTCGATGCGCTGACGGGTGAAGTCCACGAGCAGTACCGCGTTGCGTACCACGATTCCTGCCAGTGCGATGACGCCCAGGACGCCGAGACCGGCGATGTCCAGTCCCATCGCCCAGTGGGCCGGGATGACGCCGATGAAGACCAGTGGGATGGGCACCATGATCAGCAGCGGAGTGACATAGGAACCGAACCAGGCGGCCAGCAGGGTATAGATCACGAGGAGCACCCCGACGCCTGCCAGCGCGAGGTCACGGTAGACTTCCTGGGTCATCTGCCACTCTCCGCCCCAGAACAGCGTGGTTGAGGATCCGAGCTCTGGCGGGCTGAACCAACGGATATCGGGCTGTTCAATGTTCTGCTTGCGCAATGCTGCGTCAATGTCGCGCTGGACCGAAATCGGTTGGCTCCGGTCGCGGTTGATCTCCGCGGCAACGTAAACGACCGGGAGCTGGTTCTTGCGGTGGCGGTGTGGAGTGGTTTCGCCTTCGTTGATATCCAGAACATCGCGCAGAGGTACCGGCCGGTCTCCCTCGTTCTGGATATACAGGCCCGCGAGGTTCTCGAGCCCCTGTCGCTCCGCCTCGGGAAGCCGCACGACGATCGGTACCGGGTGCCGTTCCTGCGGAAGGTCCAGATCCGTGGCGGTGCGGCCGCTGAGGGCCATTTGCACCGTTGCGGCGGCCCGCGCGGGAAGCACCCCCTGCGCCGAAGCTCGGGTCTGATCGATGGTCAGGTCGAGTTCCGGGGCAGGCGGCTTGGGGAATCGTTCGATTGCTCGAGCGGCCACATGCTGGTTCAGAAGAGCCGAAATCGCGTCAGCCAGCTCCCGTTGGGCATCTGGCTCCGGGCCATAGATTTCCGCCTGAACGTCATTGTCATTGGATGGTCCGGAGGGAATGTGCCGGGTCCAGGCTCGTCCATCGAAAGGTGACAACAATGCCGAAAGCTGGTCTCCCAGTTCACGACCGATCTCGTAGCTGAGCCGTGCCCGTTCCGTTTCGGGGGGCAATAGCACATAGATGGTCGCACGATGTGAGGATGCGCCTGGCAGATCGGGTGGCCCTGGTCTCGGCATCAACAGCGGGCCGTCGACGCCGGCAAAGACCGTGTAGGCCTCGATCTCGGGGTATTGTCGCAACGCCCGGCCCACAGACGCGCTCGCCTGCAGGGTATGTTCCAGCGGGCTGCCAGGGGGCAACTCCATCTCGATCACGAACACCTCGCGATCGAGAAAGGGTACCAGCGTCAATTGCACCGCCCGCAGGGCGACCATGGCGATGCTGCCCGCCAGCAGGACCGCAAGAAATGCATAGAAGGCCCAACGGAGCCAGGCATAACGGAAGAAAGGCTGGAGCAGCAGCCGGTAGGTGTTGGCCAGTGGGCCCGTTGGTATCCGCTCCGCACCCTGTCGCGCAGCATCCTCCTCACCCTGTGCATTGTGGTGGTCCGGGCTCTTTCCACCGCGAGGTGCGCGTAGAAGGCGGTACGCAACAAAGGGCGTGACCGTCAGGGCCATCACGAGTGAGAACAGGATCGCCAGCGAGGCACCAACGGGGATGGCGCGCGTGTACTGGCCCATTTCGCCCGAGATGAAGGCGGTAGGCAGGAGCGTGGCGACAATCAGAAACACGGCCAGGATGGTGGGATTGCCCACCTCGTCCACGGCGCGTATCACCAGTTCCCGGCTGCGTTTCCCGGCTTCCTGAAAGTGCCGGCGAATGTTTTCCATGATGATGACGGTGTCGTCGGCGACCAGACCGATGGCCAGGATCATGGCCGCGATGGATACCGGATTGAGGCTGAAGCCGATCCAGAGGTAGGCAAACGGAACGATCGACAGGATCGCCGGGATCAACAGCGCAACCCCCGCCGCCGCACGCCAGCCGAGCCCGATCAGGATGATGATCACCACCACCACCGTCGCGATGAAGAAACTCTCCAGCACGCTCATCACCGTTTCGGTGGCGGCCCGCCCGGCGTCGTACGCGATGCTCACCTGAACTTCCGCGGGAACCATTGTCGGCCGCAGCGCCTCGAGGCGTTCCAGCGTGCGCGCGGTGACCGCGCTGATGTTGCGGTGGGGGATACTGGTCACCGCGAGGCTGACCGCCGCCACTTCGGTCGGCTGGCCGCGTTGCCAGTGGAGGCTGTAAGCGTCGTCGGGTGCGGGCCCGTCGGCCACGTCCGCGACGTCGGAGAGGTAGATGACGCCCGTCGGGCCGGTGCCCACCTGGATGCGCTCGACGTCAGTAACGGAGGCCGGCCAGGCGCCGACGCGGACCTGACGGGTACGCTCGCCACGCAACGGTTCAGCCGGAAGACGCAGGCTGGCGGCTTCAATGGCCTCGAAGAGTTGGACCAGACCGACGCCGTGGGCGGCGAGGTCGGGCGGACGGGGCAGGACCTGCAGTTTCCGCGGCTGGCCTCCATGGACCGTGATCGCCCGTACCCCGTCGACCGATTCCAGGCGCGCCGCCAGCTCCGTGCCCAGGCGCCGCAATTCGTAGCCCCCCAGTTCGGTGCTCGAAAGCGTGAGCATCAGCCCGGTAAACAGTTCGTCGCCTACGGTACGGATCGATTCGCGTTCGGCACCCGGCGGCAGTCTGCTCCGGTGCCTTTCCATCAGTTCCTTGAGTTCGCCATAGGCCTGGGTGTCGCTGATGCCGGTCGAGAACTCGATCTCGATCAAGGCAGCATCGTCCGAGGCGACCGTCTTCACCTCGACGACGCTCTCGAGCTGACCGGCCCAACTGCCCACGCGCCTGGCCACGAGTTCGTCCACTCGTTCCACCCCGGCTCCGGGAAACGGAATCGTGATCAGTGCCGTCGGCACCTCGATGTCCGGACGATCCTCGCGTGGGGTCATGGTGAGCCCGTATGCTCCCATGAGAAGGGCAGCCAGTACGATCAGCGGCACCAGCGGCGAGTCGATCAGCCGGTCGGCCAATTGACCGGCGAAGCCTGGTTTGTCCATCAGTCGCGTCCCGGTTCATCCACCGTAACGGGCTGGTTGTCGCTCAGTTGATCCAACCGATCCCCGACCACGACTCGTTCACCCCCGGACACGCCGCGTTCCACTTCGATCCGACCCGGCTCCTCCGCTGCTCCCGCTGCCAGCACGATCCAGCGCAAACGGGCCCTGAGTTGGCCGTCGGCATCGGCTTCGACCACGAAAACGCCCTCCATCTGGCCGCGCCGGATCAATGCCGCCTCGGGTATCGATATGCGTGGCCGCGACGGCTGAGCGGTGGGAATGGCGACTTCGGCCACCATGCCGGGTTCCAGTTCGGGCGGTGGCTCGGCAATCGTCAGGCGCAGGAGCAGGCCGACGCCGGAATCCTCGAGGGCAGGGAGCACCGCCTGCACGCGGCCCTCGACGGCACCGTCGATGCCGATGAAACGTACCGGAAGAACCTGCCCGACATCGATCTGCATGGCGCTGGCGGTGTCGATCGCGGCATCGACGCGGAGCCGGCTGCGATCCTCGAACACCACAAGGGGAGGGCCGGGAGCGACGAAACTGCCTTCCTCAGCGAGAATTTCGCTGACGAGACCGGTAAACGGCGCCCGGAGGGTCGCATAGCCGAGATTGATTTCTGCAGCGGCCAGTTCAGCTTCCGCCTGCTCCAGCAGTCCGCGCGCCTGCTCGGCCTTGACCTCGGCTTCCTCCATGCGAATGCGGGCGACGAGCTCCTGCTCGTACAGCCGCCGGAAGCGGCCTTCATTCTGCGCGGCCTGCTGCCATGCGGTCCGTGCCGCGTTGCGTTGCAGGAGGGCGGCGGTGCGCGCTGCCTCCAGATCCCTTGCGTCGACACGCAGTATGGGCTGCTCGATCTCCACGCGCTCCCCCGCGTCGACCAGGACTGATTCGACCGTTCCTGCCTGCCGCGTGCCCATCTGTGCGCGCCGATCCGGCTGCACCACCCCGGCCATGCGCACCACCGGCCGGTGTTCCCGGGTCTCCACCTGCGCCACAGTCACGGCAACGGTCGGTAGTGGTTCAATTTCGCCGGGTGTCTCGGCGCACCCGTGGACGAGCAGGGCGACCGCCCCTGCAAGCAGAAACCACCATCCGGACCGGGCAGTCATCGCGCGAGTGCCCCTGGTTCGCCGCTCTCGATCGCAAGGTGATAACGTTGTGCGGCGATCAGCGCGTTGAAGCGGGCGTTGACCTCCCGCGTGACAGCCCCCAGTTCTTCCGCCTGGGCCTGCAGGAGGCTGGTCATGTCGTCCAGCCCTTCGGCGTACCTTGCTTCGGTGAGTGCCAGTGCCGCTTCGGCGTCCTCGACCCCGCTGGATGCCCGTTCCCATCCCAATAGCTCAGCCTGCCATTGGGCACGTGCCTCCACGACCTCACTGCGTGCGAGCAAACGGAGCGCCTGCAGTTCAGCGCGTGCTTCCTCTTCAGTGGCTCTCGCCTCTCCAATCGCGCCAGCCTGGCTGAAACCTGCAAATGGCGTCCAGCGGAAATTCACGCCAACAAGCCAGCCGCTTTCCGTGACGTCGAGTGGCTGGTCCGTCTCGACGCTTTGATAACGAACCAACAGATTGACGTCGGGGACATAGGCGGCTCGGGAGCGCTGAATGCCATAGCGGGCGGCACTCACCGTTTCCT
>JAABSN010000198.1 GCA_011390385.1 Thioalkalivibrio nitratireducens
CATCCACAGCTGGCTGGCGCTGCCGCCGGACTTTGACGAAAGCAAACAATACCCGCTGGTGCTGTTCATCCACGGCGGGCCGTTCAGCTCGTCGATGGATTCCGACCACGTGCGCTGGAGCCCGCACCTGCTGGCCGCGCCCGGCTACGTGGTGCTTTTGACCGACTACACCGGCTCGGTCGGCTACGGCGCCGAGTTCTCGCGCAACATCGAGGGCGATCCGCTGGCCACCCCGGGCGAGGAGCTGATCGAGGCCGCCGATGCAGCCATCGAGCGCTTCGCCTTCATCGACCCGGATCGCCAGGCCGCCACCGGCGCCAGCTACGGCGGCCACCTGGTCAACTGGCTGCTGGCCACCACCGACCGCTTCGATACGCTGGTCGGGCATGCCGGGCTGGTCGACCTGGAAGGGCAGTGGGCGACCAGCGATGCGATCTACCACCGCGAGCGCATGAACGGCGGCCCGCCCTGGGGCGACAGCCCGGTGTGGGAAGCGCAAAGCCCGTCGACGTATGCACCCGAGTTCTCGACCCCGACGATGCTGACCATCGGCGAGAAGGACTACCGCGTGCCGCTGAACCAGACCATCGCCGCCTGGACCTACCTGCAGCGCATGCAGGTGCCGTCGAAGCTGCTGGTCTTCCACGACGCCGACCACTGGATCATGAACGGCAAGGAAGCCGCACATTTCTGGGAAGAAGTCCACGCCTGGCTGGCGAAGTACCTTTAGCCGGCCGGCCCGTTTCGACCTCAAAGACCCGCCTATGTGGTGTGGCGCACATACGGGCGGGGAAGAGGGCCGCTATGCTCCATTGACAACGCCGGGGGGAAGGTCAGCGTCTGTTGATCATGCCGTTCGCGTATGGGCAAGCCCACTCAACGGAAACCAGTATGCGCACACCGATTGCCAGCGGCGACCTCGGCAAGTTGGATTTCGCAGGCCAGACGCGAGGCCGGGATGTTGCGCTGAACATCAGCGCGCTGCAGAACGCGATCCTCACCAGCTCCAGTTTTTCGATCATTGCAACCGATGCCAAGGGTGTCATTCAGCTCTTTAATCCCGGTGCCGAACGCATGCTGGGCTACACCGCCCCTGAGGTCGTCAACAAGATCACTCCGAGCGACCTGCATGATCCGCTGGAGGTCGCGGCACGCGCCCGGGCCTTAAGCCATGAACTCGCTACCCCGATTACGGCGGGCTTCGATACGCTGGCTTTCAATGCGTCCCGCGGTATCGAGGATGTCTATGAACTGACTTTTATCCGCAAAGACGGTAGCCGCTTCCCGGCCGTCGTCTCGATTACCGCTTTGCGCGACGACTACGATGATCTCATTGGCTACCTTTTGATCGGCGCCGACAATTCGGTGCGCAAGCGGGTCGAAAGCGAGCTGCTCGATGCTACGGCTGCTGCTGAAAAAGCCAACCACGCCAAATCGGCTTTTCTCTCGAGTATGAGCCACGAGTTGCGAACACCGCTCAATGCGATTCTCGGCTTTGCCCAACTGATGGAATTAGGTTCGCCACCTCCGACGCCATCTCAGCAGCGTGGCATCGGTCAAATTCTGAAGGCCGGCTGGTATCTGCTGGAACTGATCAACGAGATTCTCGATCTGGCTTTGATTGAATCCGGCAAGTTGACGCTATCGACAGAACCGGTGTCGCTGGCCGAGGTCATCCGCGAATGCAAGATCATGACTGAGGCCGAGGCTCTGAAGCGCGGCATCAGCGTGACGTTTCCCAACCCGGATATCGATCACTTCGTCAAGGTGGACCGAACCCGATTGAAGCAGGTCATCATTAATCTTCTCAGCAACGCAATCAAATACAACCGCAAGGGCGGGACGGTCGTTGTAGCCTGTGCGGCAACTGCCCCTGGGTGCATACGTATTTGTGTCGAGGATACCGGCAACGGCTTATCCAGCGGCGACATTGCCCAGCTGTTCCAGCCTTTCAACAGACTCGGGCGCGAAATGTCCGATGAGGAAGGAACAGGTATCGGTCTGGTAACCGCCAAACGCCTGATTGAATTGATGGGTGGAACCATTGGCGTAGAGAGCACGGTTGGCGAGGGTAGCGTGTTCTGGATTGAAATGGACCTGACAAACGAGCGACAGCAAGTGATCGAGGAGGTCCGGGCGCAGACAAATCCTGCTGACAAATCGCGGGATGCCGGACAGTTACATACCATCTTGTACGTCGAGGATAATCCGGCAAACCTGATGCTGGTTCAGGATTTGATCGCGCGCCGGCCCGATATATGTATGCTAAGCGCCACTGACGGCGCCCAGGGAATCGAGATAGCGCGGGCGTCTTTGCCGGATATGATCCTGATGGACATCAATCTTCCCGGGATCAGCGGGATTCAGGCGCTGAGAATCCTGAGAGAGGACCCCCTGACTGCGCATATTCCGATCGTTGCCCTGAGCGGAAACGCGGTGCCGCGCGATATTAGGAAGGGCCTGGAGGCGGGGTTTCATCGTTACCTGACCAAGCCGATCAACGTCCATGATTTTTTCGTTACGCTTGATTCGACGTTAAAGTGCGCAAAGGCGAAATTACCTGGCGCAAATCCCCACGTAGCCCGAACAGACCGGGCATGAAACTTTCCCCTGCCGAAATTCTAGACGCAAAAATCCTTATCGTCGACGATCAGAAGACCAATATCTTGCTGATTGAACAGTTGCTGGCTGAGGCTGGTTACAACTGTATTGCTTCAACAATGGAGCCGGAGCAAGTCTGCGCGCTGCATCGGAAAAATCAATACGACCTGATCCTTCTCGACCTGCAGATGCCCGGCATGGATGGATTCCAGGTCATGTCAGCGCTAAAGACCGATGATCAGGACAGTTACCTTCCGGTGATCGTGCTGACTGCCCAGCCAGGCCACAAGCTGCGCGCACTGCAGGCCGGCGCCAAGGATTTCATCAGCAAGCCACTGGACCTTGTCGAGGTGAAAACCCGAATCCACAACATGCTCCTGGTGCGCCTGCTGTACAAAAAACTAGAGGGCTACAACCACGAGCTGGAGTTGGCTGTGCAAGAACGTACGGCTCAGCTGCGAGAAAGCGAGGCTCGCTATCGCAGCCTCACTGAACTGGCCTCCGACTGGTACTGGGAGCAGGACGAAAAGGGTGCTTTTTCAAAAGTGTCCGGTCCGGTTCTGGAAATGCTGGGGATCAAGGTCGAAGGCTTGGCCGAGGACGCGACGGATACCGACGTCGATGGATGCGATGAAGCCGAGTTGCAGCATCTGCGTGCGTGCATCGCTTCGCGCCAGCCTTTCCTGGACCTGCCCTTCAGCCGCCTCGAGGCCGATGGTGCGCGACGGGAGTATCGTGTCAGCGGCGAGCCGATGTTCGATGCGCGCTTTCGCTTCGTGGGTTACCGCGGGATCGGCGTGGAAGTGAACGTCAACTAGGACAAGGAGCCGGGGAACCGTCAATGCCAGTATCCCATGCCCCAGCCCAGAACAGGTTGCTCGCTGCGTTATCAGAGGCGGAATTCAAGTCTTTGGCACCCGAGCTGGAACTCGTGAATCTTCGCCTTGGCGATGTCCTCTACGAGCCCAATGGCTGCCTCGAACACGCCTATTTCCCCACCTCGGCCATCATATCTTTGTACTACGTCGCCCGCAATGGCGCATCTGCTGAATCCGCCGGCGTGGGCAACGAGGGGATGGTTGGTATTTCACTGTTCATGGGCGGCGGCAGCACGTCCAGTTCGGCCATGGTGCAAACGGCCGGGTCCGCATACAGGCTCAAAGCCCGAGTACTGCAGGAGGCATTCGGCTGCAGTGGGCAGATGCGGGACTCGCTGCTGCGTTACGCTCTGGCGCTGATCGACCAGGTCTCGCAGACGGCCGCCTGCAACCGCCACCATTCATTACAACAGCAATTATGCCGTTGCCTGCTGTTGAACCTTGATCGGGCGCATCCGGGGCAGTTCGTGACAACGCTGCAATTGGTCTCGGGCATGCTCGGCGTGCCCCGGGAAGCGGTTGCCGAAGCCGCGGACAAACTGCAGCAAGCCGGATTGATACGCTTCCGCCGTGCGCACCTCACCGTGCTGGAGCGAACGGGACTGGAGCGCCTGGCGTGTGAATGTTACGGCGCGGAGGCCGCCGAGTTGAACCGTTTGCTGCCCGATCTTAGGGATTTTTCGATCCCCTCGCCAGGCCAGGGCCCACTGGCGGCCCGCTAGCCCATCGCGGTTCGTCCTGCACCGATCGGCGCGTTGTGCGGACCCTGACCTTTCGCTAACAAAACACCCGCGAAGGGCTTCCGCAAGCAACGGCTTGTTGCCGGGCTACTCCTCAAAGCGATTTCTGAAGATTCCGATCGTGCTTTCGATCACTCGCAGCACGCTGACCTGCATGATGTTGTTGACTGCTTCGGAGTCGGTGGTAAAGCTTAAGTCGATTCCGGCATCGACGGGGTCGAGGGCTTCACCGTCGCTGCTGAAGCTCAGGGTGATCAGCCGCTCTTCGCCGGGCTGGAAATCGCCGAAATCGCAGTCCATGCTCTGACCGTCAGGGCTGATCTGGCAGTTGCCTTGCGAGGCCGATACAAAACGCACCCCGTCGCCTGAGACGCTGCCTTCCATCCGGATGGCCTGGGCGATCAGACCTGCAACGCCGCTGGGTTGCTGATTGCCGACCTGCACATCGACCGTGAAAATATCTCCCGCAGGGATTGGTTCGGGCGGCGTGTCGCTGAAATCGTCGGGCATGTCGAGGGCCAGACTGACCAGCAGTTCGGGCGTCACGGACGTCTGCTCGCAGGACTCGCGGCCCTGCCCGTCGGACACGCAGAACTCCAGCGTTCGGGGCGCTGTATCGGCGTAGCTGTGCTGGGCGATCAGCATGCCCTTACCCTTGCCCTGGACTGGATTGATCATCAGCACCCCATCGATGCGCGACTCGTTTTCGGTCTCGACCACTTCACCTTCAACCAGAACCGGTGATCCGTCGCCGGGGTCCAGCGAGCTGCTGTGGTCCTGACCGCCGTCGTCTTCGTATTCGGCGCGGATGGTGAACGGGAACCCGATGCCGACCCGTGCTGGCGTATCCAGGCTTAGCATGCGCGGCGGGTCGTCGACGTAGGTGATTTCGATGACCGCTTCGGCGGGCTGGGAATCATCGACGCCGTCGTTGGCGACAAACCGGAACCTGTCCTCGCCGAAGTAATCGGGATCGGGGGTGTAGGTCAGCGTGGCCGTGGCATTGTCGGCCGCGACTTGCGTCAAGATCCCGTGTTCGGGTCCGTCGACGATCCGATAGCTGAGCACGTCGAGTCCGTTGAAATCCAGGCCAAGGATGCCGTCAGGATCTTCTGCGATCAGCTCGATATCCACCGGCACGTCCTCGGCCGTGGTCGTGAACTGATCGAAAGCCATCGGCGGCCGGAAGTTGCGATCGACCTGAACCGACACGGTCGCGGGCGCGCTCTCGGCGAGCCCGTCGCTGACGGTATAGCTGAAGGTGTCGGTATCGCTGTGGAAGCGGAATTCGGAAACATAGGTCACGGTCGCTGAATCGTCGCTAATGTCTTTCAAGGGCGAGGTCTCGAAGACGTTGACGAAGGACTCTTGCTGATCGACCACGAAAAACTGGGTGGAATTGACCGAGACGGCCTTGACCGTCCCCATGTTGCCCAGGACAAACCCGGGCCGGTCGCCCTGGTTGATGCCGGTGCCGGTGGAGCGCGCGGTGCCGGCGAAGGTGCCGTCGCTGCCGAAGCGCTGGACGCGCCCGCCGGCGTCGGGATCGCCGGCATCGGCCGTGTAGAGCACGCCGTTGGGATCCATGGCGATGAACACCACGTCGGTGAACTGGCCGTCTTCCGTGCCAGCCGTTCCGCCTGTACCGACGCTGCAGGTCCCATCGGTGCAGCTGTAGCCTTTGCTGGCCTGGCGTTGCTCGTCACAGGCGTTGTTGGTGCTGGTCTCGCAGCGGCCCAGCCAGCCGATATGCTCGCCCAGGACCAGGTTGCCGTTCTCGTCGCGGGTCGTGGGGGCGAACTTGTGGATGCGATCGGCGCAGGTGTCGGTGACGTAGACCGCACCCTCGGGATCGACCTCGATCGCAAAGCCGGTCCAGTCGTTACCCCACTGACCGGTCTCGCACAGGAAGCCTTCGCCGTTCATCAGCGCCCCGCGATAGCGATCACCCATGTCGCTGTTGACGAAGTCGGGCTCGCCGTCGAACAGGTCTTCGGCGACGTCGAA
>JAABSN010000199.1 GCA_011390385.1 Thioalkalivibrio nitratireducens
CACGGAACGGGCGAGAGGTGCGTAGGCCCTGGGATCTACAAGGGCTCCGGGGAAGAAGATGAGCGTCGATGATTTCGAGCGCGTCACAGGATGAAACTGCCAGATGCCGTCAGTATAAGTGACGGTGACGGCGTCATCGGTGGCCGAGGCGGCTTCAGCCTCGGGGTCCGCTCGGTAGGCGACCAACGACCAGGCGATGAAAACCGCCGTCACGGTGAGGCCCAGGGTTATCCAGGCACGTCGAACGAGCGGCCAGTGTTTACGGATTTCCACGGAACACCCTGTGTGCGAAATTTCTTCGTTCAGCTCACGAATCTACAGCCAGCGGCGAACTGACCGCTTGTAATCCGTGAAGGCCTCGCCGAAACGGACCTCCAAGGCTCTCTCTTCCGCTTTTATCTGGAACTGGCCCATGTAGGCGATGTAAGCAGCGACCACAAGCATGGCCGGCCATGCCGACAAGTACACAACCCACGCCAGGAGTACGACGGCAAATCCAAGATACATGGGGTTCCTGGTGAAGCGGTAGACACCATCAGCCACCAAGGCCGTTGCTTGCTCTGGATGCAAAGGGTTGACCGTGGTTTTGGCGCGGCCGAAAGATGCCACTCCGAGTGCAGTGATGACTGCGCCGAAAGCGGCAAGCAGAACCGCAACAAGGTTTTTGCCGGGAATTGCAAAGGAGGGGAAGGACGCGTAGCGGGCGATGGCCCATACCAGGAGCCCTGCGACGATCACGACGAGAACAGGGGGGATTCGTTGTGTCATATCCTATATCTTTCACGGTCTCACTGCCGTGGCAGGCAGTGAGCGGGCTCGGCCTGAGTGAATTGTCAGAGCGCACCCAGCGACGATGCTGCACGAGGCAGATGACCGCGAAAACTAATCCGATTGCTGCACCAATCATGGCTGCTGTAGCGGTTGTGCGCACTAACGCCCTGGATAACCTGCGACAGCCGCGCCGATAAGCGCGTATTGACGCGCCTTGTTACAGGACGCCTTGATCGAGTGCATTACTGCTCTGACCATACCGCATACTCATTGCCGCTTGGGTCGCTGAAATGAAACCTGCGGCCACCAGGAAAGCTGAAAACTGGCCTCACGATTTTACCGCCGGACTGCTCCACCTTATTCAGGGATGACTCAAGGTCGGAACTGTAAAGAACGACAAGGGCGCTACCCTTTTCAGGGTCAGCCACAAGATCCGATCGGTAAAAGCCCCCATCGAGTCCAGCGTCATGAATTCCCGTGTAGTCGGGGCCATAGTCTACGAATTGCCACCCGAAAGCATCAGAGAAGAACTTCTTCGTGCCTTCGAGGTTTCTGGCCGGCAATTCAATATAGTTGATCTTCTCAGATGTCATGGTTCACCTTATAGCCCTTTAACGCCCGGGTTCTGCCGCCGCCGAAGGCGGTCGGCTGGACTGAGTTGTTACGATGCCTTGTTCAACCTTGGCTTTCCTAATGAGTCGTCGTTCCGGCGGAAGAATCGTGATAGCACCAAGGCCGCGATGGGGAGTCCAACGCCGTAGCCGAGCATGCCGATTCGCTGAAGCGCCATGTCGTCAATGATGGGTCCAATGGCGCCAAGCAGCGATAAGGTACCTGCTGCAATGAGAGACATTCGCACAAAAGCACGGATTCCGGAACCGACGAAAACAAGGGCTCCGCAGAGGAGGGACAGTCCCAGGAAAATATCCCATGCGAGAAGTTCAACAGCGTACAGCGTCGAGGGCCATTCCAGGACGGTAAAATCGGTTTGGCGCCCGGCCGTCAGTGCTACGAAGTGAACGGCGCTCGTGAGGCCCGCCATGACTCCAGCGAAAATCAGGGCCATGACACCAAATACCCTGCGATCCCGGTTTGCAATTTCGTAGATCGAAGCCATGACGGCAACCACGAGAGGAGCCGACAGCAATGTAAGTGCCTCCATCACGGCGAGAGTCGGATCCACGATTGGGTCGTCGAAACCGGCTTGGGAAATGCCGAACGCAACGACCACCACGTACGCAACGCCGACGATGAAAAGGCCGATCGATGAGAGATAGCCGATTCTGTTAACCAGACTCATTCGCAGTTTACCGGATGTCCTGAAACGCCGCCCTCGGGTAAAGGTGATTAGCCCGAGCGAGGATACCCATATCATTGCACCGAGGGTTCAGGTCTTGACCGGTCGGCGGATCCAGCACAGGAACGATCGACACCAAGCTCAGCCGCCCGTGCGGAAGCAAGAATCTGTGAAGCGCGGATCGGCTGCAGCGCCTTGTTGACGTCATTCTTCTCATATTTCGATGGCGTCAAACTCAGCGAACATTTGATGCGTTTCCGGCAACTTGTTAAGCGGTGTGTACTCGCAGACTGCACCGAACTCGGCCCAGAGCGCCTGAACCGAAGGGTTGCTGTGGGCTTGCTCGATTGCTGTAGCCGAGCGCCATTCGAAGACTTCGACGATGGAACCGTCAGCAGCTCGCATGACATAGGCTGGCTTATCTGTAACAAGTTGCTCAGTTCGCAGCACATGCAGGTGCTTCTTCACCGCGGCCAGAAGCTGTTGCTCCAGGCCCTGCTTTGGCGTGTACGCAACCACTACGAAACGACCCATGACTTGCACCCCTTGTTTAAATGCCCAAGCGTTCAGGATTGTCCACGACGATGATGCTTGCCATAGCCTCTAATCGCTCCGTCTTCCCATTTGTGGCTACTCGCCGTCCTGGATGGCTGAAAGTCGCGAACTTCATCAGGGAGTGAGCGGGGGAAATCCATTCGGGGGTCGACGGTGCCGCGTCCCCTGCTCGTAGGCATAGGCCAGCCCGAAGAGAAGTCCTTCCGCGTAGGGACGTCCCGCGATCTGAAGCCCTGCCGGTAGATCCCCATAGGTGAACCCCATTGGAACCGTGATTGCAGGAAGTCCGGCCGACGGGACGAGCCCATTAGAGTTGTCCCCCCGGTATTCCTCGTTCGCCCGCTCCAGAGGGGCCGGAGGATGGCTCCAGCTCGGAAAGACGAAGGCGTCGATCCCGGCACGATCCATTGCCTGAACCACCGCGGCCAGGAGCGCCTGCCTCCCCGGATGCTCCCCGAAGTCAAGGCAGGGCTCGTCCCTCTCCGCCGGATGGACGATCATCGGTTCTTCCGCGGAAATGTCATGGAGAACGCTTTCCACATCCGGCCCGAACCTCCCCGTCTCAAGCACCTCCAGGACATCGCGCATGGGGGCACCGTGTCCGAGGGAGAGGAGATAGTGGTGCATGTCGTAGCGAAAACGCTCACACCAGGCGCTCGCCTGCAGATGCTCCTGCATTCCATCGATCTCGAAGCCTTCCACCACCTCGGCCCCCAGCAAGCGCAGGTCCCGAAGGGCGTCGTCGAAAAGGGCGAGGACCGCGCTGTCTCCGCCATCCCGATCCGCGAGGGCCGTCAGCACGCCGAGGCGCTTCCCTCTCCGCGCCTCGGAATCAAGGAAGGCCGTGTAATCGGCCTCCCTGAGGTTCCGTCCCGCCTCAGTGTACGGGTCTGCCGGATCGTAACCCGCCACCACGTTGAAGAGCCGGGCAACATCCTGCACCGAGCGCGCCATGGGGCCCGCGACGTCGCGGTCGAAGGAGAGCGGGATCACTCCCGCGCGCGAGGTGAGTCCCAGGGTTGAGCGGATGCCCACCAGGGCCAGGTGGGAGCTGGGTCCCCGGATGGAAGTTCCGGTGTCGGTCCCCAACCCTGCCACCCCAAAGCTCGCGGCGACGCCTGAGGCCGTGCCACCGCTCGATCCGGCCGGAGTTCGATCCAGCGCATAGGCGTTGGCCTCGTCGTCCCGTAGGAAGACGAGACGGTCTGCCGGGGACTGAACGCCCACTCTGCCATGTTGGTCTTCGCGATGACGATCGCCCCAGCCGCCCGCAGGCGCCGCACCATGAAGGCATCCTCGGGTGGAAGGCTTCCAGCAAGCGCGGTCGAGCCTCCGGTCGTCGGTAAATCGTGCGTGTTGAAATTGTCCTTGACCAGGAGGGGCGCGCAGAAGAGGGATCCGGGGTTCTCCCCCGCGGCAAGCGCACGATCGATCGAATCGGCGCGTTCGAGCGCCCGGGGATTTACTTCGGTGATCGCGTGGAGGCCGCTGGAACGGTCGTACGCTTCGATCCGATCCAGGTGAGCCTGGACCACCACCCTGCAGCTCGTGCGCCCCTCCAGGATCGCGGAGTGCAGGTCCGCGATCGAGGCTTCCACGACTTCAACGGCATGCGGGGTGGTAGGAATCGGAGCGCACGCCGCCAAGCTTCCGGCGGCGAGAATCGCCGAGATACAGAGGACTTTGCGGTAGGTCGAAGGGCGGCCGCCCCTCGCCAGGCGAGAGCCGCGGGGCCCGCTGCACGTTGAGGTCGGCGTCAAGAATGGCCCCGTTCTGCCAGGTTTTTGCACTAAGGTCACGTCCGTTCTAACGTTCGGTTCCAGCCGCGCCCGCGTGCGGACGACGGCTGGAAGCCGGAGTTAAAACGGACCATTCACGCGGCATGAGGGCTGACCTCCTTATCAAGCCGCTCGTCGAGTTCCTCCTCTGCGCGTAGCAGATCGAAGCGCGTCTGCAGATTCAACCAAAACTGCGGTTCCATACCGAAATACCTGCCAAGTCGCAGTGCGGTATCCGCTGTGATCGATCGTTTGCCCTGCACAATCTCGCCAATCCGCCGCTGCGGCACACTAATTTCCTTCGCCAGGCGATACTGGGAGATCCCCATAGGCTGGAGAAATTCTTCGAGCAGAATCTCGCCCGGCGTTACCGGTGCGAAGTCTCGCTTAGCCATAAGTCACCTCATCAATGGTAATCAACGATCTCGACCTCCAGAGCATCGCCTTCTTTCCAGACGAAGCAGATTCGCCACTGATCGTTGATTCGAATACTGTGCTGACCAGCTCGGTCACCCTTTAATTTCTCAAGCCTGTTCGATGGCGGAACCCGCAGCGAATCGAGGCTGCCGGCTGCCGCGAGGACTTCGAGCTTTCTCGCAGCTAAGCGCTGAATATCCCGCGGCAGCCGTCGAGAGAACCGGCCACCAAAGACTCGCTCTGTTTCCCGACACTTGAAGGACTTGATCACGAGCACAAATACTAGCGCGTCACGTTAGTAACGTCAACCGGTAGTAGCGCGGCTCAGGAAGTTCTAACGTTGAGCATCAGGGGCGCCGCGAAGCGGCGTCCCCTGCATGCGCTAGTTAGCCGGCGGTTCCGAGCATCTTCTCATAACAATAGAAATCCCCCTTTCGGAACCTCACCTGCCCCGCACGCTGGTACGAGGAGAGCTCGTAGAACCGCACGGCTCTGGGGTTCTCTACGAAAACGTCGAGACGAATGCAGTTGCAACCGATACTTTCGCCACGTGTTTCTAGAAAGCGCAGCAAGGCACGCGCGATACCTTTCCCTTCGGCCTCCGGCGCCACCATTAGACGATGAATCACAGCTGGCCGGCCGGAGAACCGCCAAGAGACATCGGCGTACTCTGGACTTTGATGTTCGTTCAGCGTTGCCATCCCTGCAATCACTCCTGCAATCCTAACGATGAACGCAGCCCCATCGTCGACGTCGCGCTGGATGGTCCCACGGTCCGGGTATATGTCGCCCCACTGGTCGATGCCTTGCGATTGCATCTTCAAGATGCACGCCCTCACGAGGTCCATGAGACCAGTTGTGTCAACCAGGTTGGCTTGGCGAATTTCGATGTCCACTGGGATGCCTCATCCGGCTAACGCCCAGATTCAGCCGCGGCCTCGCTTCGCGAGGCCATCGGCCGGGACCTGTGGTTAGGCCGCACCATGTCTAGACGATAGCCTTGGCCATGAACACATTGAAGTCTGTGGCGGTGTATTCGCCGAACGAACCGCTCCACTCGAAGCCATTGCGCCGATAGAGCCCATGCGCGGGCTCGAAGGCCGGTCCAGTGCCCGTTTCGAGAAGAAGACGTGAGTATCCTCGCTGATGGGCCGTACGAACGATCTCATCGAGGATGGCTTGCCCGACACCGCTACGCAGAAAGGCCGATCGTGTGCGCATTGATTTGACTTCGCCGGTCAGCGGGTCTAGTTCCTTCAGTGCTCCGCACCCGCTCAAGATTCCGTCTACCCGCGCCGTCCAGAAGGTGACGCTCGGCGCTTGAAGGTTCTTGATGGCGAGCGCATTT
>JAABSN010000200.1 GCA_011390385.1 Thioalkalivibrio nitratireducens
CGACATCCACCGCGCTACAGCCGGGCAGCAAAGAAACCGCCCCGACTAAACCGGTCGCGAGCAGCATGGAGAGTAAACGCATTGAATCTTTCATCCCCAACGATAGGCACTCAAATGGTTGAGGAATGTCACGTGGCCGTACATCGCGACACCTGAAAGAAATTGACCCTAACCGCTCTCCTCCGCAGTCGGCGGCGTCAGGAGATTCTCCCCCGGTGTCCAGGAGTGACGCGCCTGTTCTTTGATGTCCTCCGCTTCGCTGCCCAGCCCCCCTTCCGCCTTCGTCGCGACCGTGTCGGGCTCCATGCTCGGCTTCTTTGCGCCGGCTGCGGCGGCTATGGGCGCTAGCCCCGACCCTTCGCCTTCGATCATGCGCACCGGCACACCGTCTGGGAAGGTCATTTCACGCGCCTCGTCCGGCAGCGAGATATCCGCATCCTGAAAAGCCCGCTTGACCAGCCGAATGATGGACGACCTGACTTTCAGCCAACTGTGTCGGCTTCCATCGAGCCAGAAATAAACCCGCAGGTTGACGGTCGACGCCCCGAGGCTCTCCACCAGCACCCAGGGCTCGGGCTCATCCAGAACCGCCGGGTGGTCCGCGAGCACCTTCAAGGCAACATCCTGCGCAAACGAGATGGCGTTGTCGTAGCCGATGCCGACCACGAAGTCATTGCGGAGCGTGGGGTTGCTTGTGAAGTTGCGGATCGTGCTCTTGAAGACCGTCGCATTGGGGACCTGCACCTGGTTGCCATCGAGCGTCATCAGGACCGTCGTGCGTGAGGTCAGCCGCTGGATGTAGCCCGTGACGCTCGCGACCTCGATCAGATCGCCCTCGCGGAACGGCTGTTGCAGGCTCAGGAAAAGACTGGCCAGAAAGTTCTCGGTGATGTCGCGGAACGCGATACCCACCACCAGGCCGATCAGCCCCGTGCCGCCGACCACCGTCAGTGCGAGCTGCGTCAGCCCGGCGATCCGCAGCACCAGGTACAGCCCGGCCACCATCACCAGCATCCCGCCGGCCCGGGCGATGACCTCCCGCAGCAGCCGGCTGAGGGATCGCCCGATCAGCCCGCGCCGCAGGACGATCACCGTCAACCGCGCGAACAACCATGAAATAAATATGACAACCAGCGCCACCACGATCAAAGGCAAGAGCCGAACCAGCCCGCGCACCAGATCACCGAGCACCGCCAAAGTCGGTTCGAAATCCCAGACCGTGGTAGGCGAGACCTCGATCTGATTGACGACCGCGACCACGCCCTGCGTATTCTTCGCTAAATCACTGGCCCACTGCTTGGATTCATCGTTCTGCGTCGTGCCCTGCAGGAAAACGACGCCCTCCTGGACCCTGACCTCGGGCTCGCCGAACCAGCCCGTCGCGGCAAGGATGTCCGCGATGCGATGGCCGATCTCGTCATCATCCGCAGCGGGTTTCACCTCGACCTTGCCCGGGGCCTCGGGCTTGCCCTCCGGCGGCTTGGTCGGCACCGGCGGGTCCGCGCTGCCTTCGATCGGCTGGGCCGACACCGTGTTTATCATCAAGAAGGCGCAGCACAGGAGCATCGCGCAGAGTAGCCGGGGCACTGCCGCGGCCAGGCTGTCTCGGATTGTTCGACCAGAGATCTCGTCCATTCGCGTCTGCCGATCCGCCCGAGGGGTTGATGTGCCAAGGTTCCTCACATCTTAGGAGCAACCGTCATCAACAGAGCACGACAACAGAGCACGACGCGTAAGCGAGTGAAAAGAGCACGAAGCCGGAGGCCAAGGCCGGGGGGATGTCCGGGGGATGTCCGGGGGGGACGACGCGATCTGATCCAATGACAACGCAGCGGGTACAGCGCCAGCGGGCTGGTCGGCGTTTTGGCACCCGACCTGCAACTTGCTAGACCTCCCGCATCCACGCTTCGCCGCGCTTGTCGCGGTGACTGCCGGGCTTGCGCTCTTTCGACTCGTCCATCATCTCGGGGTACTCGATGAACACCCCGGCCAGGAAACGCTCGCCCGACGGGATACGCAGGTAATCGAACATGTCCGGCTTACGCAACGCCCCGCCGCTGGACCAGTACGTGCCCATGCCGTGGGCGGTCAGCAGCAACAGCAGGTTCTGCACCATCGCGGCCGACGCGGCGAGGTGTTCCTCATCCCGCGTACGCCGCTCTTCCCGCACCGCATCACTGATCGGCTTGCCCGGCTCGGCGTCGAACTCCGGCAGCCAGGTCACCAGGACCGCCGCGCTGCAGCCGGCCAGCAGCAGCGGCAGCTTCCCCGTATCGCCATGTTCGTCGTGCAGGTGGTGCGCCGTCTTGATCGCCTGGTCGTGCCAGAGCACGTGCGCCCGCCAGGGCTCGGCGATGCCCGCCGGCTGGCGCGCAAAATGAAACGGCGCCATCCCCGCCGCCCCCAGCGCCGAAAGCACCTGCGGCCGACGCAGCGCATCGACCACATCGGGCACCGGCTGGTGGTCGGCGAGTTGGGACAAGACCTTCTCGGTCCGCCGGGCACGGACGACCTGTTCAACGATCTGGGCGTGGTGGTCTGACATCGGTTCTGCAGTCTACCGCATGCCGGCAGACGCAGGCGAACGCTTCGGAATTGAATCCGCACAGCCATAAGTATGCTAGTGTTTCCGAACTCAAACCATCGGAACACGCCATGTTCGGCTTTTTGAAACGCGGGCCAAAACCGCCGACGTACCTCGTCTGGCAGAACGATGCGTCGCGATGGTCGGGGATCTGGCAATCGATCCCGGGACGCACCGGCGATGGCAGGCTCCTGTTCATCGTTCACTTCGATGAGACGCTCGCGGTCCTGCACGAACTGCTCGAACAGGACGACCTGATCGCTCATGAGCTGGATGGCGCGCAACAACCAAGCGACCTGGCCAATCTCCCCCCGGGGATCTATGTCGTTCGCGCTTCGGCGTTGCAAACGCAAACTAAAAACAAGGTGCCGGTCGCGAACACCCCGCTGAAGATCATCGCGATCGAGCCCCATGTGCTGCCCGACCCCGACCCGCGGTTGCGGTCGGTTGTGAAGCAGATCCGCGGCGATGTCATGTACGAGCACCACGCGAGCCTGGACGACCTGCCGGTGCGGATGTTTGCGGGCCAGCGGACCCTTGACCTGTTATCCGTCGCGGGCTTTGGTGAAGGCGACTGCATCGAAAGCAAGATGGTCAGCAACGCGATCATGAACGGGCAGACAAAGCTGGCGCAGGCCGAGGGCATCGACCCGGCGGTGCAAAGCCTGGCGGCGTGGGAGGCACAACTGCCGGATCGGGATGGCGCTTAGTGCTGCGTCCGGCGACGGTGTTCGGCAATAGCTCAGTGGCGGTAGCCCTGAACAGGCGTCTGTCACGCTATGGCAGGTCAATCCACACGACACATCACTGCTGAGGGCTTGCACCCGGAGCTATCCGGGAATCATCGCCAGACGCGACATGCGTATCACTGGCGAAGCGCTGAGCCAGCGTTGGTCAGGCGTAGAACTTTGCCCGGGTTATTCAGGACCACGTACACGCTGCCATCCGGGGCGCAGGCCACGTCGCGGACTCGGCCGTGGTTCTTGAGCACGACCTCCTGATGGATCACGCGCCCGTTGGCGATGTTCAGCCGGCGAAGCTCCTCGTAGCCCAGCCCGGTCACAAACAGGTGGTTCTTCCAGCGCGGGAAATGGTCCCCGCGTACGAAGTCCATGCCACAGACCGCGATGCTCGGCGTCCAGTACAGCACCGGCTGCTGCATGCCCTCTTTCGTCTGGATGTCGCTGACCGGCTTGCCGTTGTAGTTGATGCCGTAGGTGATGACCGGCCAGCCGTAGTTCACGCCCTTCTCTACGATGTTCAGTTCATCGCCGCCCATCGGCCCGTGCTCGGTCGACCACAGTTCCCCGGTTTCCGGGTGTGTCGCCAAACCCTGCGGGTTGCGATTGCCGAAAGTATAGATCGATGGCAGCGCGTCTTCTGCATCGACGAACGGATTGTCCTCCGGGATCGTGCCGTCCGCATGGATGCGATGGACCTTGCCGTTGGGCCGGGAAATGTCCTGCGCCTGGTCCTGTTGGCCGCGGTCACCGATCGTGAAGTAGAGATACCCCTCGGGATCAAAGGCCATTCGGCAGCCGAAGTGCACGCCCGAGACGATATAGCTTTCTTCCGGGGCCTCGAACAGCACCTGCTGTTGCACCCAGGCGTGGTCACGGATCTTGCCGCGGACGATGCGCGTCATCGCGGGGCGTCGGCGGTCATCCCCCTGCTCGCTTGCATGCGAATAGGCGAGATACACCCAGCCGTTCTTCTCGTAGTCAGGGTCAATCACGACATCGAGCAGCCCGCCCTGCCCGACCGCGAAGACCTCGGGCGTGCCCTTGATCGGGTCCGGGAGAACTTTTCCGTTTTTCATCAGCCGCAGTGCGCCGGGCCGCTCGGTCAGCAGCGCGGTGTCCTTATCGATAAAGGTCAACGCCCAGGGGATATCAAGCCCCTCCGCGATGACCTCGACCTTGACGTCATAGTCCCGGGTTTCGAGCTTCTCGGGCAACGCCCGCTTCTCGGGGTCCGCGTTTTCTTCACGCTCCAGGATGTAGCTGACGACCTGATTGATCTGCTGGTCCGAGAGCTTGTCCTGGTAGTCGGGCATGCCGAAGGCCGAGATGCCGAACTTGATGTTGCGCGTGATGCTGCCCCGGCCCGCGCCGTACTGCCAGACGCCATCGATCATCGACTGCGCGTTGCCGCCGGTCAGGTCCCGGCCGTGGCACGAGGCGCAGTGCTGCTGGTAGACGGCCTTGCCGGCCTCGATGTTGTTCTGCGCGTTGCCGATCGCAGCGGGTATGGCAAGTAGCATGCACGTCGTAAGGGTTCTTAGAATCATCGGATATTGCCTTTCTGTACGCGATGTGTTCTCAGTTATGTTCAAAATCGTGCGGTCACCGCTCGCCGAGGATCTCCCAGATCGTCTGCTGAGCGGGGTTGTTTGCCGGGTCCAGGCCCGCGCACTGTTCGAGCGGGTCGCTGAAGTCCGCACGCTCGCGCCACGCCACGCCGCTGTCGGCATAGAGCACGTGAACGCCGTCGCCGTGACGCGTGTCCAGCCGCTCGGGCAGGCCCACGCCATCGGACAAAAGCGGCTGGGCCGGCTCAAGCTTGTCCATGTTCGGCCAGGGCATCGGCGGGTCGAGTTCGTCAGGGCTGGTGGCCCACACCCAGTCCATGAACGGGTACGAGGCGTAACCGCCCTCGGTGTTCGCGTCCGGGGTCTCGCCGGGTGGCCAGGGGTTCTCCGCCGTGTTGTACGACTGCTTCGCCGCGGTCTCCGAAGGACAATACAGCGCCTGCCCCTCCGTCATGTACCCGCCGGTGTACAGGTGCCCGAACAGGACGAATTTCCCGCTAGTGCCGCTGTAGACCATCGTGTTCCACTGGTACCGGCCGCCGCGATACCCCAGCGGCAGCCGGCCCCCGCGGTCCGATGCGAAGCTGTACAGCGTCTGGTGCGTCGAACGCAGATTCGCCTGGCACTGCGTCTCGCGCGCGGACTCGCGCGCCTTGCCCAGGGCGGGCAGCAGCACCGCGATAAGCAGCGCGATAATACTGACCACGACCAGCAATTCGATCAACGTAAAAGCGTGGCGACGTTTAACCATTGGAAGCATCATATCGCATCGTATGCTTCGCCCCCGCGTGGTGACGCGACGGTTCTGAATCGCCGCGGTTCGCGGACGGCAGACGGCTCGCTCAACGATCGGACGCACCGCACCGCTAAACCCGCACAAGGCAAGACTGACCACGACAACACAAAGCCCGCGAATCGAACGCACACCTGCCAGTGAATCGGTCAATAAAGACAACGCCTCCGGCATGATCTGTCCGGGGGCGACAGAAGATGCCGAAGGCGTCCAATGGGCCTGGCAGGATTCGAACCTGCGACCTCACCCTTATCAGGGGTGCGCTCTAACCAACTGAGCTACAGACCCATTGAAACAATGGACCTGCCGAGCCGGCATGGTGCAGTTCTTGCTGCAGATAGCTTGTGTGGGCGTCCCGGAAGTTCCGGGTGCATTCTCTTTAAAGGAGGTGATCCAGCCGC
>JAABSN010000201.1 GCA_011390385.1 Thioalkalivibrio nitratireducens
GCCGAATGCGGGCGAGACGCGCCGATGCGCCCGGACCCGATCCATGACGGAACGTCAGCCAAACCCCTGCCCAGATCAGCAGGAGCAGTCGGAACAGCCGCCAAACGGCGCGCAGTGTAGCTTGCATCGGTCTCCTTCAGAATGCGCTGCCGCGGCCCCCGCGACATCAGGGCCAGCGGATCGCGGTTTCGCGTGAAAGAACCTGCGTAGGGTGCCGTGAGGCGCAGCCGAACCGCACCGATACGGCGCCGGCCCCGGCCCCGATGCTTCGGGGCCTCGAGCGGTGCAATTCGCTGCGCTCATTGACACCCTACGCCTGGTAGATCAGGCGTGGGCCGCCGGCGCCTTGAAAGTCAGCAACCGCATTCAGGGTAGCGGACCCGTGTATGGTCCGCTGGCCGTGGGCAGGTCCTCCCCTTCCCACAGTTTGATGCCGCCGGCGATATTCACGACATTGGTGAATCCCATCTGCTCCAGGACAACGGCCGCCAGCGCCGAGCGGGCGCCGGTGGCACAAAGCAGCGCCACCGGTCGCTCGCGCGCGGCATAAAGGGCTTCGGTACGGTGCGGGCCACTGGCCTCAACCGCTCCTTCAAGAAGCCCGCGCGGGACCAGTATTGAACCCGGCACATGAATGCGTTCGTATTCATAGGGCTCGCGCACGTCGACAATCAACCACGGCTCGCCGTCGTCGATACTCTCGGCCAGATCATCGGGGGCCATTTCCCGGATCCGGCTGCGCGCATCGGCGACGAGATCCGCCAGCGTCTTCGACCCGTTCACGACATTCGATTCCCTGTCAGCCATCAAAGCACCTCCAGCAGTGCCTCAAGCGTATATTCGGGCGGCGAACAAGTCGTCCCCCTGCAAAGATAAGCCACGACGCGATCGGATGCCGTGGGATGGCCGCATTTCCCGGCAAGGGCCTGCGGCAAACCTTTCCCCGCCACCGGCAACGCGTACACCCAGGCCTGCGGCTGCCGATCGCGTAGCGCCCGTTGCCAGGCAGCGGTGGCCGCATCGGGGCCACGGAGGATGACCATCGGCGGCGGGTTCAGGTGCAGATCCAGCGCCTGCAGCAGGCTCATGTGACCCAATGGTGCGTCCGCCATCATTGCCCCGCCGTTGGCAAGCGCAGCTTCCGCGGCCTCGATGTAGCGCGGCTCGACCAGAAGATAACCCAATTGCAGGAGCGCCTGGGAGGCAACACCGTTACCCGAAGCCATTGCGTCGTCGGCATACACCTTCGGCCGCTGGATCAGCTTCTCGTGGTCAACCGCCGTGTAGAAGAAGCCGCCATCGCGGGTATCCCTGAAGTCTCGAAGCAGAACCTCGGCCAGCGTTTCCGCCCACTCCAGCCATTCGAGGCTCCAGCGTACGCGCAGAAGATCGAGACTGGCCGCGAGCAGCAGCGCGTGGTCGTCCAGGTAGGCGCGCGGCATCGGCGTGTCCGCACCTTCGCGAAAACTCGCGTACAGACGCCCTTCGCGCCAGAGCAAGCGCTGAACCGCGCGCATCGCGGCCTCGGCATGGTCCAGCCACTGCGGCTGCTGCAACGCCTCGCCCGCCCGGATCAGCCCGGACACCATCAGCGCATTCCACGAGGTCAGGATCTTTTCGTCCCGATGCGGCCGCACCCGCGCATCCCGTGCCGCAAGCAGTTTCTCGCGCGCCGACTGCAGCAGCTCCTCGGCTTTTTCGAAAGACACGCCCAGTGTGTCGGCAACCGCACCGGGTTCCTTCGTTTCGTACAGATGCCAGCGACCCTCGAAGTTCGACGGCGCATCCAGACCCCAGACGCGGGATGCCAGCTGCCACTCTTCCGGTTCCAAAACCGCTTGCACCTGCGCCGGTTCCCAGACGTAGAACCGTCCCTCCTCTCCCTCGGAGTCCGCGTCGAGACTGGAGTAGAAAGCGCCAGAAGGGTCGGTCATCTCCCGTAGCAGCCAGCCCACCGTCTGCTCGACCACCCGTCGCGAACGCGGGTCACCCCGGGCTGCCTGACGCGCGTAGAGCCCGAGCAACGGACCGTTGTCGTAGAGCATCTTCTCGAAGTGCGGAATCATCCAGCGATCGTCGGTTGAATAGCGGCAGAAACCGCCACCAATCTGATCGAAAATCCCGCCCCGGGCCATCGCCTCCAGCGTCTGATCGAGCATCTCCTCCGCCCGCTTATCGTCGTGCCTGGCACTGTGCCAGGCGAGCCACTCCAGGGTCGCCGGGTGCGGGAACTTCGGCGCTGTCCCGAAACCGGCGTAGCGGGAATCGAAGTTTCGGTCCAGTTCGGCGCGGGCGCGGTCGAGTACGTCCGGACCGGGGATGCTGCCACCTTCGGGCGCGTACATGCGTGCCATCGCTTCCTGCAGCGACGCGTTCTGGGCCTCGATGTCACCGGGGTTCTCTTCGAGAAAGTCCGCAACGCGGTTGAGCACGTCGATGAAGGCGGGCAAACCCTGCCGTGCCTGCGCCGGGAAATACGTGCCCGCGAAAAATGGAATCTGGTCCGGGGTGAGGATCATCGTCAACGGCCAGCCGCCGTTGCGCCGCGTCAGGAGCATGAACGCGTTCTGGTAGATGCGGTCGAGATCGGGGCGTTCCTCGCGGTCGACCTTGATATTCACGTAGCGATCGTTCATCACCCGCGCGATATCGGGGTTCTCGAACGATTCGTGCGCCATCACGTGGCACCAGTGGCAGGCCGAATACCCGATCGACAACAGAATCGGCTTCCCCTCGGCGCGTGCCCGTTCCAGGGCCTCCTCGCCCCAGGGGTACCAGTCGACGGGGTTATCCGCGTGTTGCTGCAAATACGGGCTGCTCGCACGGGCCAGACGGTTCATTGAATCTCCTCGGGGTGACATCCGCGGACAACGTCGAGCATACATCGGCATCGTCTTGTCCCAGAATGTTGGTAGACTGCGCAGTCCGTACAGCCACTGCAAGCGCCCATGCCCGTACACCCATTTATCGACCCCGTCGCGCTGTCGCTCGGCCCCTTCCAACTGCACTGGTATGGCTTGATGTACCTGGTCGGGTTCATCGGCTTCTGGGGGCTCGGGGCGCTGCGCGCGCGCCGGCCGGATTCTCCCGTCAACCCGCAGCAGGTCGGCGACATGCTGTTCTGGGGCGTCCTGGGCGTCATCGTTGGCGGCCGACTCGGCTACGTGCTTTTCTACAATTTCGACGTTCTGCCGCAGGATCCGCTGATGCTGCTGCGCCTGTGGGAAGGCGGCATGTCCTTCCATGGCGGCCTGATCGGCGTTCTTCTGGCTTCGTGGTGGTACGCCCACAAGCTGGGCGAACCGTTCCTGCGGATCGGCGACTTCGTGGCCCCGCTGATTCCCATCGGCCTGGGTGCGGGGCGGTTCGGCAACTGGATCAACGGCGAACTCTGGGGCAAACCCACCGACCTGCCCTGGGCAATGATCTTTCCCGCGGCGGACTACCTGCCGCGACATCCGTCACAGCTTTATCAGGCGTTTCTGGAGGGGGCGGTGCTGTTCACCATCCTCTGGCTGTTCTCGCGCAAACCACGGCCCACCGGCATGATTTCCGGATTGTTCCTCCTCCTTTACGGCGTGTTCCGGTTCATGGTGGAATTCGTCCGTGAACCGGACGCACATATCGGCTACCTGGCCTTCGGCTGGCTGACGATGGGTCAGATTCTGTCCGTTCCCCTGATCGTCGCAGGTCTCGCGCTGTTCGCGTGGTCACGGCGGAAACCCGCACAGAGGAAACCGGCATGAAGCAATATCAGGATCTGGTGCGCCACATCTTCGAGCACGGCACCGACCGACCGGACCGGACCGGCACCGGAACCCGTTCGATCTTCGGTCACCAGATGCGCTTCGACCTCGCCGAGGGCTTTCCGCTGGTTACGACGAAGAAGACGCATCTGAAGTCGGTGATCCATGAACTGCTCTGGTTCATTCAGGGAGATACCCAGCTTGATTACCTGCATCGTCACGGGGTGACCATCTGGGACGAATGGGCGACGCCGGGAGGTCACCTGGGGCCCGTTTATGGAGCTCAGTGGCGTCGTTGGAAAACCAGCGACGGTGTCGTGGACCAGTTGGCCGAAATCGTCGAAAAGCTCCGCCTGCAGCCCTATTCGCGCCGTCTGCTCGTTTCCGCCTGGAATGTCGCCGATCTGCCCGACGAGACGCGCTCCCCGCAGGACAACGTGCGCACCGGCCAGATGGCCCTGGCTCCCTGTCACACCATGTTTCAATTCTACGTGGCCGACGGAAAGCTATCCTGCCAGTTGTATCAGCGCAGCGCGGACGTGTTTCTGGGCGTACCCTTCAACATCGCGTCCTACGCCCTTCTGACACTGATGCTGGCGCAGGTCAGTCACCTTCAACCCGGGGACTTCGTGCATACGCTCGGCGATGCCCACCTGTACCGGAACCATTTCGACCAGGTGCGCGAACTGCTCGGCCGCGAGCCGCTCCCCCTGCCGACCATGCATCTGAATCCAGACGTAAAGGATCTGTTCGCCTTCAAGTTCGAGGACTTCCGGCTCGAAAACTACCAGTGCCACCCACCCATTCGGGCCCCGATCGCAGTCTGACCCGGCTCAGGCCACCAGCCGCGGAATCGATCCGGGCTTGCAGATCGTCGTGGCCTCGGGCTCCGCCCATGCCAAGGCAAGTTTCGTTTGTTTCTTCGGAAGATTGCCTTCGATAATCTCGCACGTACGGATATCCACCGTCGCCTTGTATTCGCCGTAGTAGACATGAAAGTGTGGCGGCGGATGCTCCTTCGGCGCGAAGTACATTCGCACAATAATCCCGCAGAACATCGATATTGTTGGCACTTTGGATCTCCCCACCGTTACAGTGTCGGCCCTTCAAGCACAACGCAGAGCTTACCGGCGCGACGAAGTAGCGTCCGGTAGAGCGTCTTGTTAGCCTGCATCTCGTAATGATTCCGCTATAACTTCTGGATGCCTGAAGGCAATGCCAATTAGCGCTTTGGCAGCACCTGAAGGACTGCGCCGCCCCTGCTCCCACTCTTGCAAGGTGCGCGCAGAAATATGGAGCGCCTTCGCAAACTGAGATTGAGACAGACCTGTTTTAAAACGCGCTGCTGCAACCTCATTGGTTGCGACCTGCGTTGCACGAGAGGCTTTGCCCGCTTTCATCTCACGAACCGACTGCAAAAGCTTCTCGCCGAGCTCTTCTCCTGTCATGGTTTCACGCTTAGCCATTCTCAATAGCCTCCCGAATAGATTTAAGCATATGGGCTGGAATATTACCGCGAACACTCTTCGCGTAGATCACCAATAACCACAATTCGCCACTCTTCAAGCGAGTAAAGTAGATTACTCTGACCCCGCCGCTTTTTCCGGTTCCTTGCCTTCGCCACCGTACCTTTCGGCAGCCACCACTACCTGGAATAACCTCACCAGCTTCAGGATGGGCTGCGAGCCACGTGCAGAAAGCACCTCGATCCTCTTCAGACCAAAGATCCTTGGCGTCTGCCGTAAACGTTGGGGTTTCTACGATCGTGTACATGATCGAAACATACGTCATTGACGTATTCATGTCAATGCATGGCTTCTGGAGGCTAACATATTAGCGTTTATCCGCCGTGCACAGCATGGCGGATAAACGTCTGTTGGACGAAGCCGCCCCGGGGCTGGCACACACGTTCATAGAAAGGGGATTGCCTTCAGGATGAGCCAGGATGGCCGGGGGATGCACCCCGGCTTCGGGCGCAGAGGCGGTGGTGGCTGCGGTCCCGGGCCATCCTGGCGCTCCCTGTCGTGGCCATTTTCTCCAACGGTAGCGCCATCTTGCGGGCAAATCCAGTCACCGGCGCAGGCGGACCGGTCCCGCTCCGGAAGTCCGGGCGGTTTCGTTGCGGTGACGGGCCTTCGGACGTCCGGTCAGCGACGTCGTCGCGCCTCTGTGTTGGACTCGCGGGATCGTGACGCCGAAACCGGGATGAGGCCAAGTCACCCGAGAGAGCTACGCGGCGCACCGTGCAAACAGCGCCCGTGCCGCCTGAATCCCG
>JAABSN010000202.1 GCA_011390385.1 Thioalkalivibrio nitratireducens
TGCACGTGGACGGTCGCGAGATCTATACCGCAAAGGATCTGCGCGTCGGCCTGTTCACCTCGACAGAGGATTTCTGAAGACTGATTTCGCTCCCGGTCTGCTGCCTGCTGCGCAGCGCTGGTCTGACTCTCGTCACCTCGGGCTAACCGCCATGGCGCCCGCTGCCACCCCACAACATGAAGGGCGTAGGGTGCCAATGAGCGCAGCGAATTGCACCGTCCGAGGCCCGAACGCCCGAGGGTGATCGGCGGCGCGCTATTGGTGCGGTTCGGCTGCGCCTCACGGCACCCTACGCCAACGATCGAACTGATGCCCGGCCCAGGGCTCCGTCTCAGGTCTTGGGCAGCGTAACTCCCCTCTGGCCCTGGTATTTGCCGCCCCGGTCCATGTACGACGTCTCGCAGACTTCGTCGGATTCCAGAAACAGCATCTGGGCGACGCCTTCGTTGGCGTAGATTTTTGCCGGTAACGGCGTGGTGTTGGAAAACTCCAGTGTCACGTGCCCCTCCCACTCGGGCTCCAGAGGGGTCACGTTTACAATGATCCCGCAACGGGCATAGGTGCTTTTGCCCAGGCAGATGGTCAGTACGTTGCGGGGGATACGGAAATACTCGACCGTGCGCGCCAGGGCAAAGGAATTCGGCGGGATGATGCAGACGTCGGCCTTCACATCAACGAAGCTGCGTTCGTCGAAGGCCTTCGGATCGACGATCGAACTGTTGATGTTGGTGAAGATCTTGAATTCGTCCGCGCAACGGACGTCATAGCCGTAGCTCGAGGTCCCATAGGACACGATGCGCAGATCGTCCCGATAGCGCACCTGCCCCGGCTCGAAAGGCTCGATCATGCCGGTGGACTCGGCCATGCGTCGAATCCACCGGTCCGACTTGATCGACATCGGTCAGGTGTTCTTGATCACGATGCTGGGGAACTTGCCACTGTAATCCTTGCTCGTCTCGGCCAGCTTGGCGCTGGTGCGGCGGGCGATCTCTCGATAGATTTCGGCGATGCGGCTGTCGGGGGCACGCACCACGGTCGGCTCACCGCCGTCGGCCTGTTCCCGGATACTGATATCGAGCGGCAATGCGCCGAGCAGCTCGACTCCGTGGTCCGCCGCCATCTTCTCGCCGCCCCCCTGGCCGAAAATGTACTCCTCGTGACCGCAGTTCGAGCAGATGTGGATGCTCATGTTCTCCACGATACCGAGCACGGGAACGTCCACTTTTTCGAACATTTTCAGCCCCTTGCGGGCATCCAGAAGGGCGATGTCCTGGGGCGTGGTCACGATCACCGCCCCGCTGACCGGGATCTTCTGTGACAGCGTCAGCTGGACGTCGCCGGTACCCGGCGGCAGATCCACCACGAGGTAGTCGAGATCCTCCCAGTTGGTCTCGCGCAACAGCTGTTCCAGCGCCTGGGTCACCATCGGCCCGCGCCAGATCATCGGGGTGTCTTCCTCGATCAGAAAGCCGATCGACATCGCCTGCAGGCCGTATTTCCGCAGCGGTTCCATGCTCTTGCCGTCCTTTGACTCCGGCTTGTCGGTGATCCCGAGCATCCGCGGCTGACTGGGGCCGTAGATGTCTGCGTCCAGGATTCCGACCTTGCCACCTTCGGCAACGAGGGCCAGTGCAAGGTTGACCGCAGTGGTCGATTTGCCGACCCCGCCCTTGCCCGACGCCACGGCGATGATGTTCTTGATTCCGGGCATCGGTTTCAGGCTCTTCTGTACCGCATGCGAAACCACTCGGCTGGACACCGTGACATCGGCGTGCTCCAGACCAAGCACGGTTCCAAGCGCCTTTTCCACGTCCCCGCGCAACTCGTCGAAGTAACCCGACGCCGAATAGCCCAGTTCGATCGCAACCGTCGCGCGCGCGCCATCGATCTGGATGTCCTTCACCGCGCCCGCGGCCATGAGGTCCTTTTCCAGGTATTTGTCCTGCACTGTTTTCAGGGCAGTTTCGATCTGCAGACGCGATAGTTCGGACATGGTTGACTGCTTCCCTGTGTTTGGTTAGTGCGCGCATAGTAACGGTCGGCAACGGCACCGCCAAATCACCCACGGTGGGCGGCACAATACCGGGCGCCAAACCACGGCGCCGGAGGCACCGCCGACCTGAACGGGGCCGGCATCGCCTTTCATTTTCCGGGTCTGGCGCGCAGCGCCACGCTGCGCTCGCGGCTACAGGCTGCGCTCCTCGCGATGACGGGTTGACTCAGCACTTCCCTAGCAGCCTGTCGGACTTGGGCTGCTAGGGAAACGCTGATTAATGCACGTGTCATTGCGAGCGAAGCGCGGCAATCTAGGCGGCGTACGAGAGATCAACGGCTTATGGATCGCCACGTCGCTGCGCTCCTCGCGATGACGAGTAAATCAGCGTTTCCCTAGAGGCTGTGCACCCAGCGCAACACCGCTTTCTGCAGATTCGCTCCGGCGCCTCGGTGCGCATTCGGGTGATTGACCAGTAGCACGACCATCACGTCCTCGTTACTTCGGTTGCGAACATACCCGGCCACCGCCGAAACCTCATTGAGATGTCCGGTCTTCAGGTGCATGCGGCCGGTTTCGGGCACGTCCGTGAAACGACGGCGCAAAGTCCCGTCGAGACCGGCGATCGCCAGCGAGGAAACGAACTCGGCGCGCCATGGGCTGTCCCAACCGGCCTGGAGCACCTGTCCAAGCTGTTCCGGAGTCATGCGTACATGCCGGCTCAGGCCAGACCCGTTGTCGATGATCATGCCGCCGACATCGATTCCGCGCTCCCGAAGCACGTCGTACAATGCCTGGCGGGATTTCTCCACCGTCGCGGGCGCACCGAACCGTTCCGCACCCAGGGTCAGCGCCAGGTGCCGCGCCACCACGTTCGAACTCCACTTGTTGGCGGCCCGAATGATCTCGCCCAGCGGTCGCGACTCGTGCGCGAGCAGCGGCGGCCCGTCCGGAACCGGTGGCGCCCCGTAACGCACATCGCCAGCAAGTTCGCCACCCCACTGCGCCCAGTGCAGACGAAACAGCTCGCGGTTGTATGCTTCCGGCGCGATGGCCGTCCGCAACAACGCATAATCGCCGCAATTGACCGGGTAGTTGCCGGAAAAGACCGCCCGCGACCGGCCGGCTCCGTTGTCCACTTCGTAACGGATACCGCGCTGCCACCCGCCGCAGTTCCCTTGCACGCCACGCAGCTCGTTCACGATCTCCAGACCCGGGAGGGGTGGATCCGCCTCGACGCGTACACCGCGACCATCGGAGTCGGGCAGTACGTGAAAATAGAGCGCGCTGCCATTCACGTGCAGGGCATGCGGCGGCTGATTGTAGGCGCGCAGCGGCTGGCCATCGAACGCACCGGGATCCTCCCGAGCGACCCGGAAATGGCTGGTATCGAGCAACACATTACCTTCGATACGCCGCAGCCCGGTACGCCGAAGCGCTCCGAGCATGCGCCAGTGTTCTTCGCTGACCATTCCTGGATCACCGCTGCCGCGCAGCACCAGATCCCCGTTGAGCACTCCCCCGCGGATCGGCGCGGTCGCATGGATCTCGGTGGTCCATACGTGATTCGGGCCCAGTTCGGAAAGGGCCGCCAGGGTGGTGGCCAGTTTGGCCGTCGAAGCGGGATTGAACGACGCGCGTGCATTGAGTCGAGCCAGCGGGGTCGGGTCGCCGACCCGCTGTACCCATAGACCGACCGCGTCCGGAGGCAGGTTCTGGTCCCGCACGGCCTGCTGCAGGGCTTCCGGCAGCAGTGAAAACGAGGCCGTCGCTGCGCCAGCCGCCAGCGACGCCAGGAGTAGCAACACGATTCCGAGCAGAGGCGGGAGGACCCGCAACCTGTTAGCGCGATTCCAGCGATCCACCGCAAACGGCAATTCGGCTCGTGCGGAGCCGCCATTCGAAATCACTCTCGCTCCAGCGCTTTCAGAACCTCTCGCCAACAAACCCGTGCACCTCCCAAACCGTCGTCCGCACATGGTGCGCAACAGACTAGCGGGTTGGCAAGTGCCTTGCCACGGGCAACGGTACCGGCGCGGTCGGAACGGCCGTGCAGGGACCAATCATATTCCCCAGGCCATAGTCGATCCCCAGCCCGCGACAAAGCCGAAGATCCTCCGGATCATCGAGGCCATCGGCAACCGTCGCGGCGCCGAGACTGCGTGCGGTGGCGACGAGGCCATCAAGGAGGGAGGCCACAGGCGTCGACACCTGTGCCTCGCGAACCAGTCCGGTATCGAGCCGGACGAACTCGGGCTCGAGACCCGCGATCAGGCCGACCTGGCCCAGACCCGCACCCACTTCTCCCAGCGCAATCCGGAATCCCATGCTGCGCAGTAGTCCGCAACTGTTGACCAATGCATCGATGTCGTCGACCTGGCCGCGCTGGGCGACCTCGATCACGACGTCGGCGGGATCCAGTCCAAGGCGCTCGAGACAGGTGTAGGAAGGATGCCGGTGCAGATCCTGCCGCAGCAGTGACTGCGGGCTGGCACTGATGAACACGGGCATCCCTTGAGGAAGACACTCCGACTTCTTTACCAAGGCACTGATCTGGCAGGCCTGCTCGACCGCGGCGAGCCGCCGCGCGTTACGCGCAAGCTGATAGAACTCGGGCCCGTGTACGAGGCCGCGATCGGGGTGCTCCAGCTGGCACGGCATGTGGTAACCGAGCAGAGGACCATCACCCGACAACGCAACCACCGCCTGGAACCCGGGCCGCACCAGATCACCGAGCTCGCCCATCACCCAAGGCTCATGCAGACGCGTGTGCAGCACGCTCAGCGGTTCCAGTTCATCGAGCACGGACAACGACAGGCGCCCGTCGAAATCGGGGTTGACCCAGACGGCCAGACAGTCGGAAAGCATCTGCGAAGGTGTCTCGCCAACGAGCGCTTCGACCAGATCAGCGAGATCCATCATCGTGGGCAACGGGAAGGCCCAGATCCGGTGTGATTCCCGGCTCAGGGGCCGGCCCCAGCGGTTCCAGCTCTTGGGTACATCGTCCCCGCACAAACGGACTACCAGCATGGCTCAGCTTCCTCGGCTTCCTGGCCTGCCGCCTCCAATGCAAGTTGCGGACCACATCGGAGAGTGTCTTGGCAGAGAGATTCCAGCACGAATGCACCGCAATGGTGCTTCAAGCGCGGCGCGATCCGCTACAACAAGCACCAGGAGAGTGCACATCCTGCTCGCCGCGCGTCGGCTGGTTCGAAAAAGCGCTCAGGCAGCCTCGTACGCGGCCTTCCAACCCGCGTATTCCCGCACCAGTCCCTGCATCGTCTGTGCGTCGTAGGTACGCAATCCGCTCAGGACCAGATTCTTGCTCCCGATCGCGAAGGGGTCACCATCGACGGTCAGTGCGTAGTCCAGCCGCACATCGCCGCGCTTTCCATCCACTTTCATCGTGGCAGCGTTCAATTGCGGCTGCACGGTTTCGGTCAATACTCCGACCGGGATCTGGATCTCCAGCGACATGCTTTCGTAAATGACCAGAGGCCGCGCGGGATTGACCATGACCTGATGCTGTTCCATCAGCGGAACGAGTACATGGGGAAAGTTCTGGCCCGAAAAGGCCACGTAACTGCGGGTCAGGGCCTCGATCGTGTAGGGATCGGTCACCACCGCACCATCACGCTCGACCTCCAGATAGCTCTTGCCACGAAAGTCGGTGATCGCGAACTGCGATCCGGGAGCCTCGGGAAAGTTCAGCGGCACAGACGCCCCCACCATACCGACGAAGCGGCAACGCATGCGGGCGCTGACACCGTAGCGAGCAAGAACCAAGGCGAACAGGAGGTCACCGGGAACGCAGAAACGCCGGGAGTCAGGGTCGTGGATCGGATTGAAATCGCCAGCGACTTCCTTGGCGAAACGACTGCCCTGCTCCGGCGTGATGAGCACCTGTCCATCGCGAATTCCATGGAAAGGGTGCAGGAAGGTATCTTCAGTCACTGGCAACTCCCGAATACGGCAAGAACGGCTGCACT
>JAABSN010000203.1 GCA_011390385.1 Thioalkalivibrio nitratireducens
ATTGGCCTATGAGGATTCGGAATGGGCGACCGAGTACGTCTACGTTCTTGCTGACAAACCGGAGTTTATCAGCCTGCAGCACATCCTGGTCATGGTGATCGAACAAGAAGACGGTAGCCTGAGCGAGCCCATCGTGACCAAGCACTGGCGGCAGGACTGGCGCTTTGAGGACACCGATCTGCATGAGTATGCGGGCAATGGCGTCTGGGCGCGCACTAGCCCGACCGAAGAGGAAGTGGTTGGCACCTGGAGCCAGGCTGTTTTCCAGGTCGACGACTCCCCACGCTATGAATCGATGGGAAAGTGGCAGCACTACCCGACGCATTCGGTGTGGGAAGGTCATGAGACGCGCCGTCCGCTGCCCCGCCGCGAGTTCAGCGTCCGCGACGATTACGATCTCCTGCTCGGCACCAACCGGCATACGATCCTGCCCGCTGGATGGACGCACGAACAGGACAATCTGAAAATGGTTGTCGACGCGGACGGCTCGCCTGATCCGGCCACGCCGTTCCTGGCGCGCGAAATCGGCGTCAATCGCTACGACCGGATCGTTGGGTTCGACTTTAGCGCGGGTGATGAGTACTGGGAACAGACCGGTCCCTTCTGGTCTATGGTCCGCAAAAAATGGGCTGAGACGTTCGAAGACTGGGATTTGGTAAAGTTTGAAGCAACCATCGACGGCGAGTCGATGGTGATGGCCGTGTTCGGCAAAGCAATGGAGATTGCCGCCAGCGGTGAATTCGACGCTGAGCAAGCCGAGGCGGATATTGATGCCTTATTTGCTCGGCATGTGACGGGTTTGACGCCGGCCGATTGAAACACGACGATCATGCCGCCTCCTTGCGTTTCCGATTGCACCGCGCGGGGCTTCTGGCGCACCCCTAGTTCCGTGGCCCTGGCTTCCTGGGCTCCGCTTCGCCTTCGGCCGTAACGGACGTGCAGGTGGTCATCGCAAACTCCATGCGCTGGCCTTCGTCGAGGGTGGTGATCGTGGCCACCAGCCGATCGCCGCTTCGATCATAGATGATGCGCTGCGGGAAGTCGTGCGCGGCGTTTTCGAACACGGCTAGAGTCTGCCCGCCCCCGGCGTAGTGGAAGGCCACCGGCGCCCGCCCGCCAGGTGAGGCCACGTAGACCGGTCCCTCTGGGCCGGGCTCGATACGCAGATCCTCGAACGAGCGCAGCGCGCCGTCGCGCACCGTAAGGGCATGGCCGAAGAGCAGTCCGTGACCGGTGTCGATCCAGTACTCCTCGGTACCCCCCTTGTCGTGCGCCCAGCAGCCGCCAAGCCAGCTCAAATCCACGCTCTTTGGATCAGTTGAGGCAAGCACTGCAGTGCCTGCGCTAATCATTGCGCCAGCTAAGAGCGCTGACCAGGTGTGGCGTTTCATTTCTTGACTTGCCTCCGCTGCCGACCTGCGAACACTGCGATGGGCCTTGATGAGCCGCAGGGCGCGTTCCAGTGCCTGATCTCCCGGGACTTCGATGTCGGGGCGCACACCCCGGCGATCCAAGCGGATCCCGTCGGGCGCAACGTAGTCTGCCACAGGCACGAACAGGCGGAAGGTCTCGTTCATGGGGAAGTGCTCGGCGCTGAGCATGGCGCCAGCGGTACGCTCGCCGATCACGGTCACTCCCCGGCGCTGGAACAGATAGACCAGCGGTTCGGAAGTGCTGGCCGTGTCCTCGTCGGTGAGGATGACCAACTGACCTTCAAAAATTGGGTCAGCGTGGGCCGGCAGGATCAGACGAGCCGCCCCGTCGCGTTGGAGCTGGGCCGCGAAGGTAGCCAGATCAAGGACTTCCAGCGCGGCAATTGCCTCGTATTGCTCGGCAGTAGGATAGTCGCCGTGGTGCGCAAACCAGTCGCGGGTCAAGAACGCCCCGGCGTCGATGGATTCATTGCTTAGCGCCCGCGATAGCGCGACTGCGGTCGGAAAAGAGCCGCCGGAGTTGCCGCGGAGATCGATCAGCAAAGCGCTGGCATGCTGCTCGATGACCTCGTTCAAGGTCTCGGTGATGGCCATCGGGTCACCTTCGAATCCGCGAATCCGCACCACAGCGATGTCCTCACGCGGCCAGGCCAGCGAAACGGGTGGTTCGTCGTCCTGCGCACCGGATCGGGGCTGCCAGTGCAGGCGGAAATGGGTGAACGGCAGCCGGTCGGTGGCCTCATTGAAGGCGCGGTGGAATTCGCCATCGTCCAGGACCAGGACGTCGGGATTGCGGACGGTCTGCTTGAATTCGGCCCATTCGCTTCCCGAAAGGAAAGCGGGGTTGGGTACGGCAGCCTCAGCCGTGGCAATCGCACGCTCGACCAGTTCTACACGAAGCGCGGGCCGATCCTCGGCCTGGGCAGGGAATACATCGAGGATCGACAGAATCGAGATGAGGAGAACGATCTGCACTCGACCGAGGACTGTGATCATGACTTGGAATTACCTGATTTGAGTGTGAGTGCACAATTGCACGGGCGCTCAACAAGTTCCACTTCGGTTTGACCAGGGCGAAGGCTTTTTGACGAAAATGAAAGGCCTCGATGCGAGCCCGTCGGGACGCTCGGCTTATAGTGTAGCGCCCTGTACCGGCAGCCTTGCAAGCTCGAATCGCGGTGAGACCGGCACATCACAATCGCTGCCGCGCACTCTGGCGCGGCGCTTTCTGGCGTTGCCCATCACGGACTCGACGCGCTCGGCATTGACCAGGAAGGACCGATGTACCCGGACTGCATTCGGAAGCTGCGCCTCGATTTCCGCCAGCGTGGCCCGGAACAGGAGCTGCTCGGGCTGGCCGCGCTGCAGGTAGTGCAGGGTGACGTAGTTCTGCTCGGCCTGGGCGAAGACGAAGTCTGAGGCGGCCAGGCGCAGGCGATCGTCCTGATTGCGGCCCTGCAGCACCAGACGTTCTTCCCCGGCTCGATCGCCAAGAATGCTGATGATGGCTCGACGGATCAACATGGCTGGCGGCACCAGCAGCGGCAAGTAGGGGAGGGTGACCCAGGTGATGAAATCCAGCCATCGTCCAGGAGACAGCGGCTGTTCGTTCACGACGATTGCGTTGTACAGATAGGCCATATTGAAGACCAGCGCCACCAGCAGGGACAGCGCCAGCAGTTCATGCCAGATACGCCAGACGGCATTGTTGCGCTCGATCCACCAGCGGGTCAGGCCGTGGACCATCAGAAAGGGCAGCACAACGCACAGGCCGTATCCGGACAGCCGCAAGGTCCGAAACGAGGCTGAGTACCGGTCGGTCCCCATCGGCTCGATGAAAAGCACGATGAAGACCAGGATTGCGCCGGTCGCGCTCCCCAGCCCGATCGGCAGCCACCAGGAATCGACAAAACGCAGCGGCTGCCGCAGCGCAGCGCCGGCCCTAGCTCCGATCCCTGGCGTTGATGATTCGACCATGGCCAGAGTTTACCGCCCACTCAGAGCGGGCGAGCTTGATTCGCTGCCCAGTTGGTCGGGCCTCTCGTCGATGCCGCAGCCCAGCCACAGGCGCGCCACGGCGCCGCTGTCGATATCGCCGCGTTCCAGCAGTGCCGGCCCCGGCGCCTTGCAGTTCGGCGATACGCCGCGCCAGCGCCAGTCCGACCCCGCTGCCGCCGGTAGCTGGCGCTCTACGCCTGGTGGCTGTGGCCGGTCACTGATTCGCTTCGCTGCATCGCAGCATCTGGAAATGTATGGGTTTGAAGGAGAAGTTGTTTGACTGTCCGGCTGAACAGGCGGATATTGCCACCAACAGCGGCATCTCCGCCCTCAGGCGAATGAAATCACCGGCCGTGCTGAGCGGTGGCTGCACCCGAAACTCTCCGGTGCTGGCGTCGATCACGACATTCATGAAGACATTGAAGGCAATGGGGATTCGATCAGGTCCGATGCCGTACGCGGCGAGGGCTGCCGCCAGGTTGCCCTCGCAGCCCGGGCGCTCATCCTCTTCCCCGTAGATGATCCTGAAGGTGTCTTTTGAACAGGGCGTCAAGGTAAAATCGTGGCGACCGCAGGTGTCTTCCATGATGGTGAACATGGGTCTGCTGCGGTTCGAGTAAAGCACGTCACCCGTGGTCAGCCACAAGCGGGATGCATAGTCCAGAGACCGTCCTGATGACAGGTACTCTCGATCATCAGGACGTGCAAAAGCCACTACGTCGCTAACCTGCTGGCCTTCGGGATCGATGATCAGCAGTTCATCCCCTGCGCTGAGCTCGACCGCCTTGGCCGAACAGGGTGGGATTATTTCGGTCACCTGGCTATTGTTCAAGATTGCTTGCTGAAATCATAAGGGCACTGCCAATCAGCCTCGACCTCACGGCCACTATACTGCCTGGCTTCGCTGGCATCGCCGAAATCCGCAAGATTGGGGTTAATCGATCCTTGCAAGGCCAGTTCGCGTTGACGTGTCGCTGTCTGAATTTTCCAATAGCGTCCGTCTTCCCGCAGTTTCTCAAACTGGCGATGCGAATTGAAAACCATTGCCGGGTGGCTGAACCGCCTGGCAAGCCGCGACGCGTGCGCATGCAGGCCGATCACGAAAAATGGATGGCTCGCCATACTCAGGCTGAAGCGAGGGCTAGACGCATCGCTGCTGACGTCCATGGCGGCATCGCTGCCTGCCAGGACATCAAGCTTGTGGAGTCGCCACAGCTGCGACCACAGCATCGACTCAAAGCGACGCTCGGTCATTTCAAACGGGCCACGGAAAATCGCAACATAGGAATGGACGATGGCTTTGTCGCAAGTATCTGATTCGATCATGGCAACAAAGTCCGACAGGCCGTCCAGCATCGGAACGTCATTATCGGGGTCTCCCAATCTGTGGAACTCATGGGTTTCAATGGCGCCACGTGCCAAAGCCGACTTGGCCCCCACGCAGGGAAAGGTGTCGTCATCAAGGAATTCCAGAAAACGCGCTCCTGGGCTTTGGCCGGGAGCCGAAGTTATTTTGTCGGCGATACGAGCTTCGGATTGTTCCATCGGCTTCTCTATGCATTATGGGTCTTGCTGAGTTCTGAACATCCTCAGAACCTTGGTCGAGAGAATCCTAGCCTTCGCTCTGGTGCAGAGTATGTACGGGTAGCCACATTGCCCGGCAGCGTGCCCACAGCCGACGCCTCGGCCGTGTCGACCTTCATGCCATAAGGTTTCTGTTCGATACCGAACGCTTTTTTTGAGGCATATCAATATAAAAGGTGCATCGAATGCATAATGTGGGAAGTTTCGGGCCACATTGAGTCACCCGGTTTTAGCCGGTATGTTTTGAAAGAACTTTTTATCCAATAATCAGGAGGTTAACAACCAAACCAGCTGCGTCTCCATATAACTACTATTACGGGAGCAAACCAATGAAAAACCTGAAATTGAGCTACAAGCTGCTGCTGTCATTTCTTGCGGTCGGCATCGTGCCGATGCTGGTGGTGGCAGTACTTTCCCTGAACCGTTCTGCCGATGCCTTGGAGGAGGCGGCGTTCAACCAGCTCGAAGCGGTTCAGGCCATCAAACGCGGCCAGATCGAGGCGTTTTTCGAAGAGCGCGAAGGTGATCTCGCCGTGCTCACCGAAACGGTTGCCGCACTGCACAATTCCCTGAGCGACGGAACCGAAGATCCTGAAGCGGTCCGTCAAGCACTGGCCAGCCGATACGACGACTTTTTCAAGGATTACCAGCAGGCCTACGGTTACTACGATCTGTTCCTGATTTCCCCCGAGGGCGAGGCTTTTTATACCGTCGAGCGCGAGGCTGACTACCAGAGCAATTTGCTGACCGGGCAGTTCCGTTCCAGCGGTCTCGGGCAGCTGGTACGGCGCGTGATGGAGGAACGGGATTTCGGCCTGGCTGACTTCGCCCCGTACGCACCGTCCAACGGCGAACCAGCGTCGTTCATCGCCCAGCCGCTGATGGACAACGGCGAGGTCGTGATGGTGGTGGCGCTGCAGGTCTCGCTGGATTCGAT
>JAABSN010000204.1 GCA_011390385.1 Thioalkalivibrio nitratireducens
GGCTGGGGCGGCGCCGATCCCCCCATCGTGGTGTTCCACCACTCCCGGACGCGCAGCGGCGAGACAGCACAGGGCATCCTCGAGGGGTTTGCCGCCGGCACGCTGATGGTCGATGGCCACCCCGTCTACGACGTGCTCGCCGATCCGAAGAAGACGGCGCGGCCGTGGGCGACAGCCTATTGCTGGACCCATTGGCGACGCCGCTTCGTCAAGTTCGGGCAGGATACCGCGTCGCCGATCTGCGACGAGATGATCGCACGGATCGCGGAACTCTACGCGATCGAGAAGACGATCCGTGGCAAGGCACCCGAAACGCGCAGGGACGTCCGCCAGACGCTGTCCCGACCGCTGGTCGAAGCGCTGCGCCCGTGGTTGGAGGCCCGCCTCCAGGAGGTCTCGTCGGCCAGCGACCTGGCACGGCACATCCGCTATGGCCTGAAACGGTGGGAGGGGCTCACCCGCTTCCTCGATGACGGGCGCCTGGAGATGGACACCAACGGCGTCGAGAACGCGATCAGGCCGGTTCCGCTTACGAGAAAAAACGCGTTGTTCGCCGGATCGGACGATGGGGCCAGGACCTGGGCACGCATCGCCTCGCTGATCGGAACGTGCAAACTGAACGGGGCGAACCCGGAAGCATACATCGCCGCTACGCTCCGAAAAATCCTGGATCAGCACATGCAGAGCGACATCGACAGCCTCATGCCCTGGAACTTCGGAAAATAGTCAAGCCGCAGCACCATGGGTGATGGGCGGGCGCTTACGAACCAATGGCGCATCAATGGCTCACCTACCTGCCGATGCGCAAGGGCTTCCTCTACTTGGTGGCCGTCATGGACCGGTTAACCCGCAAGGTGCTGGCGTGGCGGATCTCGAACACTCTGGAAGCGGGGTTCTGCCTCGAGGCGCTGAACGAGGCCATCCACAAGTTCGGGCCGCCCGAGATCATGAATACCGACCAAGGCAGCCAGTTCACGTCCTTCGACTGGACCGACCGACTGAAGCGGGCAAAGACCAAGATATCGATGGATGGCAAAGACCGCTATCTCGACAACATCTTCATCGAACGTCTCTGGCGGTCGCTGAAGTATGAATGCGTCTGTCTGCACGCCTGGGAAACCGGGTCACAGGCAAAGGCTGGCGTCGGACGCTGGATCACCTTTTACAACCACCTGCGGCCCCACGCCGCCCATGGCGGACAACCGCCCGCCGTGGTCTGCCTGAATGCAACCCAAGCCGACCAGCAGGTGCAGGAAGTAGCTTAACTCAGCCCGAAAACTGTCCAAGGATCTGGGAGTAGCTCAGTCACACTTTTGGTAGTGGCCGGGTCAGTTCTCAGCGTCAATCAACAAGCCGGGCTTCACCCGGTTCCTCGAGGATGGGCGGGTCTGCCTCAGCAAGAGTTCCGCGGAGCGTTCGCAGCGCAGCGAACGCTCCGCGGCATTGGGGCGAAAATCCTGGCTCCTCGCCGGGACCGAACGCGGCGGGCAGCGCGCCGCCGCGATGTACACGCTCATCGGCACGGCCAAGCTGAACGACATCGACCCGCAACCATGGCTCGCTGACGTCATCGCCTGCATCTCCGACATTCCAGTCTCGCGCCTGCTTGAGTTGTTGCCGTGGAACTGGAACGCCGCCACACCCGAGGTCAAGGCAGCCTGACCGCGGCCCACGGCGGATGCTTACTCGCCAGCACCGCCGTTCTCCATTCAGTTGAGTAAGCCAATCCGTCGTCCTGTCTCGCCCGCCTCAGACTACACTGGCTGCGTCAGTGCGGGCAACAACTTCCCTGACGGAGGAGGCGTCCATAATTCCTGCCGCGCGGAGCCGCGCTTGTTCTGTCAGCAAGCTCAGGAATAGCTGCGCACGAGCGCGGTAGCCACCAGTGTCCATCCATCTGCCACCACGAAGAAGGCGAGCTTGAAGGGCAGTGCGACGATCGCTGGCGGGACCATCATCATGCCCATCGACATCAGGATCGCCGCGACAACAAGATCGATGATCAGAAAAGGCAGAAAGATCAGGAAACCGATTTCGAAGGCGCGTGCAATCTCGGACAGAAGAAAGGACGGAACCAGAATGGACAGTGCGGCCACGCGTGCCGCGTCGCCTGGCGAATTGTCTGGGTCAGCAATCCGGGCAGGTCCGCCGGCGCCCTCAGATCCTCGCAGGTCGGACAGCGCCGCGAAGGTTTCAGGGTCCACACGGTTGGCCATGAAGCCGCGGATCGGCTCCATTGCCGAAAGGAAACCCTGCTGAAGCGAAACCTCGCCGGCAGCGAGCGGTCGACCACCTGCTTCCCACGCCGCGGTCAGGACTGGATCCATAACGAAATAGCTCAGGAACAGTGCCAGACTAACAATCAGCATGTTCGGCGGTGCCTGCTGAAGTCCGATGGCCTGCCGCAAGATCGACAGTACGGTCACGATGAACGGGAAACATGTCACCATGACCGCGATACCTGGCACAAGGCTGAGAATCGTCAGGAGCAGAAAGATCTGGACGGCGCGACCACCGATCTGGTCAGGGTCCAGAAACACCTCGTCCAGCCCCTGAAGTGTCGCCTGTGCCATCGCGGGCTGGATGCTGATCAGAATGATGGAAGTGATCAGAAAGCCAGAAAACAGGCCGCGTCGGGTCATTGCAAACGCATTCGGCCATGGCGCGGGCGCAAGTCCGCGACCAGCACACCCTTTACAATGACTGTGCATCGTCCGCGACCTCGGTCAATCGAACGGCAAGCTGACCGCCTGACGCGTCATCCAATTCCTCGAGTTGCCCTCGCGCGATCAACTTGTCGCCGACATACAGTTCGACCGGATCGCTTATGGACCTGTCGAGTTGCAGCAGGCTTTCGGGTGCGAGAGCCAGAAGTTCCTCGATCGTCGGTCGCGCACGACCCACGGTGACCCGGACTTCGATGGGGAGTTTGACGAACGGTTTTCTTGGCGTCTGGGTCGTGCGCGCCGCGTTATCCATGTGCTTTCATTCCCTCTTCGTCCTGTTCATGCGTTTGGAAAAATTCGCGGACAGCAACCTCGATATCGGCGAGGACCGTGGCTTGATTGATCGCCAGTTCACCCTTCTGGGACCGCACGAAGACCTGTCCGTCTGTCAAGGTCGGTTCTTCGACCACAACGACCGGGAAACCCGGATCAGGCGGCAGGATACTTTCGAAAATCAGCTGTGAACCGGGCGAAACCAGAACCGTGACCGGCGCACTGGCCACATCTGTCGCGATCCGGTGCACATGATCCCACACAACCTGCGGCAATGCTGATTTCGCACACTCGGGAAGAACCCGCGCAAACGTGTCGATCACCAGACTTTCAAGTTGTCTCAAAACGTGTCCGCGCGCTTCATGGTACGTGAATGAGAGATCGGCAAGATTCGCGGCGAAATCGGCAGATATCGCCTTGCGCTCGACCGATAGTGCATTCACCGAGTCATCCCATCCGGCCTTGTAACCGCGCTCGAAAGCCGTCAGGCGTTCGCACTCCATATTCTGGGCATCCAGTTGTGTGCTCTCTTCCGACGAAGTTTGCATTCTATCGAAGCTTTCGGGAACAAAAGCGCGCGTCATCAAACCTTCTCCCCGATCTTTTCATCTTCGAGCCAGTTTCGAAGAATTTCCAGCGTATCTGGTTGCCGCGTTTCGATGAGTGTCTTGAGCCTTGCGACCGGATCTCCGGCCTGTGTCTCGCCGGACCCGGCATTCCCGGCTGACATCGGCGGCAGCGCAGCCAGACCAGGACTGTTGGAAATGGCCATCGCCGGATCAGCCGAACCGTCCGAAAGCGCTAACGACCCTGCCGATTGCGGCCTCTCCGAAGGAGCCTGAACGGCCATGGCCTGTGTCGCGGACATACTTTCCACGACCGGCGATCGGCGACCGGCGAGGATCGGACGGATCACGAAGACTGCTAGGACAATCGTAACGAGCGCCAGAACCGCCAGTTGAAGCAGGCGCATGGGATTTTCGAACAGCGTATCGAACAGGATACCGCGTGTCATTTCCGTGCCCATATCTGGTGTCGGCTCGAACACCATTGCCTTGACTGTGATGCTGTCGCCGCGCGACGCGTCGAAACCGACTGACGCAGCGACCAGTTCGCGGACGTCCTCCAGCTCGCCTTCGATTGCGTCCACTTCAGTGCTGATTGCTCCCCGGTTCACGAGCACTGCCACCGTCAGCCGCTTGACCGCTCCAGGCTGACGGGCAACGTCGCGGATAACTTCCGATATCTCGAAGTTGGTCACGCTGCGGGTTTCGGCGCTTTGACTTTCGGAACCCGCGGTGCCATTCGCAGCATCGCCATCAGGCAGATTACTCGCGACAGTGACGGCCCCGCCCCCACCGTTGAGCTCTGTTTCGGTGATTTCCTCCACATTCGTGCTGATCGCGACCCGGGACTGGGGATCGATACGTCGTTCACGAATCGTTTCTGTTTCAGTGACCGGGCTTACCGAAACCTCCACGATGGCGTTCGAAGGCCCGAATCGTGCTGCCAGCAGCCGTTCGACGGATGTCCGCAACGAGTCTTCCTGCGCCGAGACCGCGCTGCCAGTCCCGACACCGTCGAGGTCCTCACCGACAAGACGTCCGGTCGTGGAGTCGATGACGGTCACGCGGTCAGGGGTCAGTCCGGGCACGGCAGACGCCACAAGAAACCGGAATGCCTCAGCACGTGCTGCGGTCAAGGCACCAGCGGTCGCTGTGATGGTCACAGACGCCGTCACGTTGGTGTCGCGCCGGAACGCCCCACTGGGTGGCTGGGCGATATGGACACGCGCCTGGCGAATACCGGGGCCGGACACGATCGTTCGTGCGAGTTCGCCCTCCTTAGCGCGCCAGTAGGCGGCGTCGAACATCTGCGACGTGGTTCCGAACCCGGACAATCCATCGAGAATTTCGTAACCGGCACCACCGCCACCAGGCAGACCTTCGGCCGCCAGTTGCATCCGCAAAGCATCCCGCCGCGCCGCATCCACATAGATGGAGTCACCGCGAACGTCATAGCGAACCGATGCGGCATCCAGTGCCTGCATCATCTCACCGGCCTGTCGTCCGTCCAAGCCGCCATAAAGGAGCGCCATTTCCGGGGCTGTGGCCAAGCGTGACATTCCGACGAAGCCGATAAACACACCGATGGTTGCGATCGCAACGATGGCACGCTTGCGCATTGGCAACGACTGCCAGAATCCGAGCATCTCGTCCAAGAATCGCTCCCCTAAGTATGGTCCGCAACTTTCCCGAGGATTGGCCGATGTGGATTAACAGTCGGTTAGCCGACTCGGTGTTATCGATACTCCGGACAGAAAGGGAGTTGCTTCATGGCGGAATCCAGCGTTCAGGACGAGGGAAATGCGCAGAAGGTCACGGCCTCGCGGCCACCCATTATGCTCGCGGCGGTGGCAGCACTGTCGTTGGGGTCGGCCGGATATCTGGTCGTCGGACTTGGGATGCTCCCCGTCCTGCAGGGAAGTCCCTTTGTCAGCCAGAGCGGATCGGGAGCTTCGTCTCTCGCGCCGCCAACGGTTTTCGTTGCCCTTGACCCGTTCATGCTGACGCTTCCGCGAACCGATCCGGTGCGGCAGTTGCGGCTTGAGTTTCAACTCGAACTTCCGAAATCGGCGGAGGCAGCCGTACTCGCAGTGTCGCCTCGCCTTTATGCCACCATGAATGCCTATCTGATGGCGATAGACCTTTCGGACATCGAAGATCCGGATGCCCTGCTGCGTGCCAGATTACAGCTCTTGCGGCGCCTCCAGGTAGCGGCTGGCGAAGGCATGATCCACGACTTGCTCGTCACGCAATTTCTAATCTCATGAGGGGTGCATCATGGCCTTGATCGCGGACCTTTTTCTGATCGCTGCCGCCATGGGGGCGGCATTCTACTGTTTCGTGCTGTCAC
>JAABSN010000205.1 GCA_011390385.1 Thioalkalivibrio nitratireducens
GCCAGCTACGCTGAGCGTGCCGCCGACTTTTTACGCATGCGCGGTTTGCCGCCGGACCAGGTCGTTGCGGTGCCTGCCCCGGCTTCCGCTCAGGACCGGACGTTTCTCACGGCCGTCGCACTACGTGACTGGCTGGTTGCTGGCGCACGCGGCGACACGGCGCTAGATGTTGTATCGAGCGGGACGCACGCACGGCGGACACGCCGACTGTTTCGTGCGGCGCTCGGGCCATCAATGACGATTGGCATCCTGGCGGTGGCACCCTCGGGCTATGATGCGGATCTCTGGTGGCGCAGCAGCGCCGGGGTCAAGGCTGTGCTGGGTGAGAGCATCGGGCTGGCCTGGACGGCCTGCTGTTTTCGGGCGCCAGCGCAAGGGTCTCACGAGGAACGCTGGGGCGCGCCGCGCGCCGCCAGCGAATGATTTCTCTTGCTGAGGTAGGAGTACTGCTTGGGCGCGATCGACGGAACACGAGATACATCGGTCTCGCCCGCGGGCGACGGCAGGACCTCGCGAGGTTTAGGGCGCTGGTCCTTGCTATCGGTGTCCGTGGGGCTGGTAGTCGTAGGCGCTGCTGTCGGGCTCTGGCCCTTGCTGGAGCTCGTCCACCACGGCTGGACTGAGCGCTACGGCCACTTCGAGCACGGCTATCTCGTGCTGGCCCTGGCAGTGTGGCTGGCTGTGCGCTACTGGCGTCGCGTTCCGCCGCAAGAGCTGGCGCCCGCCTGGTGGGCGCTGGTACCGCTGGTCGCGAGTATCGCTGCACTCGGCCTGTTGGAGTTGATGTTCATCAACAGCACCCGACTGGCGCTGTTGCCGCTGCTGTTCATCGCCGGCGTTGCCCTGGTGCTGGGCCGGGCCGCGGCGACGCAATTATTCCTGCCTGCGATGTTTGTCTACTTCGCCCTCCCGCAATGGTGGGCGATCAACGGTGTGATGCAGTCACTGACCACGGCGATGGTCACGCGCATGGTCGACTGGACAGGTCTGCCGGCGTTCATCGAAGGCAATTTCGTGCACGTTCCGGCGGGGATCTTCGAGATTGCCTCGGGATGCAGCGGCCTGAATTACCTGCTCGTGGGCCTGACGCTCGGCGGCTTCTACGCGCTGATGTACCTGCAGCGTCGGGTGCACCAGGCGGTTTTGCTTGCCGTTGCCATCGCCCTAGCGCTGGTGTCGAACTGGATCCGCGTCTACTCGCTGATTCTCATCGGGCATCTCTCCGACATGCAGCATTACCTGATTGTCGTCGAGCACCACACTTTCGGGTGGGTATTGTTCCTGGGCCTGATGGCGCCGATGCTTCTTGTGGCGCGCCAGCTAGAGGATCGGGAGAAAGTGGCGATGGGCCTATCATCGGCCTCGTCCGCCCCGAGGCCTGAAGTTCCTGGTGAATCGAACTCGGAAAGACGGGGTCCCACGTTCGGTCGCTCCGCACCGCGCGTTTCGCCCAGCGTTTTAGCGGCAGCCCTCCTGGCCGCGCTACTATTCTTGACTCCGCGCGCTTTCGATGGAGGGTTGAGCGATGGTTCACAGGCCCCGGCACCCCTGCCGGCGACCTTGGCTGGGCATCAGTCTGTGGAGCGCCCGTCGGCCCACTGGCGACCCGTTTTTCTCAACGCAGCGAGTGATCACGCCGGGTTCGACGATGGCCAGGGAGTGATCGAGATCTACCGGGCCGCTTATTTGCGCCAGGATCGCGATCATCGTTTGGTACGCCGCGAAAATGACTTCCTGGGGGATGGATTCCGCCGTACGGAACAAGTCGAGATCGAGGTGGATACACCGGGCGGACCGATCACGGTCAGGTCGTCCCGAGGCACCTTGGCCGGCGAGGATCGCTTGATCTGGAGCTGGTACTGGGTGGCAGGACGTCCGGCGGCAACCCCGCTGGATGCCAAGCTGGCCGAATTTCGCGGGCTGCTCGATGGGCGCCGGGATGGTTTAGCGGTCGCGCTGTCGGTGCCATGTCGCTCAGATTGCGCAGCGGTCGAGGAACGACTGGCGGATTTCCTGGCGGGTGCGGCGGCCGCGTTGCAGTTGCTGCCGGTTAGCGATGGCGGCGAACTGACCGACGACAGCCGATAGGCGAGCTATGCGCTGTCGGCTCCGGAAGGTTGTCTTGACCGAGCATGCTCAATTCGAATATTCGCGGGAAGGCGGCTGGCTGCGACGAGATGGTCCGTGCGGCGAGCGAAGGTCGGTTCGAAAGCATTCGCCAGCGCGAATTCCCGTCCCCGGCGCGCCGCGACTTCAAGGACGCTACGATCAGATGCGATTCCGGCGATCGCTGTAGCCAGTGCGCGCGGCTGCTTCATCGGCGTGACCCAGCCAGAACCAGACTCCCGAACAATGCCAAGAAAAGCCTCGTTATCGTAACCTGCGATCGGCACCCCGCATGACATGACTTCTGGATATGTCGAGGAGGGGTCGCCCTGAAGATGGCAACAGACAAACAAATCCGCACGGCGTTTCAGCATCGGAATCCAGCCATCGCGGAAGTCCATGACGCCCTTCAGGAACACGTGGCTGCGCAGACCGAGCCGGTCAATTGCATCTTCAAGCGCCCCTTGTAGCACCCCCGTGCCATAGATATCGAGCGTGAAAGTAACGTCCAGCCGGCGCAGTTCGGCGGCGACGAGCGGCAGTTCCAGGACACCCTTCATAGCAATGAGGCGACCGCCGAAAACGAGCTTTAGTGACTTGCTGTTCGCCTGGCGCGCCAATTTCTCCTCCAGCGAATCGGCAGCGATCACATCCGCCTCCCGGACGCGGTTGTCGAAAAACAGCAGCGGATTTGGGGTGCACTGCCGATAGTGATCGAAGCAGGACGTGCCGCTGCACTGCAGTCCTGCCGCGTCCTTGAGCATGCGAAGGCGTTTCCGTTCTGCTTGCAACGTCCAGACCTTGCGTCTCAGGCGGCGCAAGGGATTACGGACCTCTGCGTCGATGATCTGCATCTCCGTTTGCGGCGTATACTCGCTGCCGTAGACGAGGGGGACGCCCAAGTTGTGGCAAATTGAATGCGTATCTTTCTCGCCGGGGCATAGGAAAGGGAAGACAAGGGCTGCGTTCCGCACTCGTTCGACAAATGCGTCAGCGGCGCTCGGCCGAACTTCTACGGTAGTCCGCCATGCGCCGGGCCTCACCTCGAGATGATCCATGTCTGTCGTGGGTTGCTCTCGGATTTCCACGAGTGAGGACACACGACCTGGCCACGACTTCGCATACTCCTCTGCACCCTCAAGATATTTTCGGGTGAGGAACAACTCGCCACCCGGCCCCCGGTGAGCGGTCAGAGCGGGAAGGAGGATCAATTCTCTGTCGGGCGACATGGCGTTCGAGATCGTGATGGGTTTTCCACGATGTCGAGGAGCCGCTGCAGCTCGTCAATCGAAACCGTGAAGCCTTCGGGATGGCGGTCGCCTACGAGGAACGCAAAGCGCATGTCCATGCGGTCGGTATATTCCTTATAGGCCATCGCAAAACGTTGTGGTGGCTGAAGCACAAGAAACGTTGCCTCGTCATGCGCAGTAAAAATCCCGTGCGAAAGATGGCTACCTTCTACGCCGACGACGATGCGTGCATCGAGACTCTCGCGGGCGATCGTTTCCGCATCCATGCACGTGAAATCAATTATTCGGAAGCCTCGTTCATTGAGCGCTTGTTCGATAGCACCCTCGTTGACCAGTATCCGTCGTTCTCCCGTGTTCCCCCGACGGATATATATCCCGGGTGCCGGCGACGCTCCGTTCGTGGCGAGCGTTTTCCGTAGTCTTTCACGTAACCTTCTGTAGCGTTTTTCCTTGAGGGAGTTCTGGCCGAAATCAGTGTAGATTACGAGCCGGCGTAGGCGCCCCCGGACCACATGATTTGCCGCTGGCAACCCGAACAACTGCCGATAGCCAGCCTCGTGCTCATAAGGCTGGCTCATCATGGTAATACAGGAATCCGTCTCCTCTGGCAGCAGGGCCAGGGGAAAGTCGTCCAGCATGAGCGTGCCGAAAAAATGGCTGCCGCTGTTGCTGGTGATGAGATGCGCATCCCACAAGTCCTGCCGCGGACCTAGTCCGCGGAGGACCCGGGGCTCGGCGCCGAAACCAGGTCGGCTCTTGGCAGCGCCCGCATAGAGGCAAGGACCGACGAGGTCGACGTCTTCCAGCAGGTGGCCTGTCGATGCCCCGTGCTCGCTGGGGCCGCCCTGGACGAGCCCCTGCTCGACTGCCTGACTACGCCAGGGCGACAAGGCAATGATCTTATCCATTGCACCGGGCAAATGAATTGCCGGCGGGCTAAGAGCCGCTTCATTTGGGCATAAGGTCCAGTTTCTCGACGCGACCTCCCGGATATCAACCGGCCGGCCAGCCAGCAGCCTATGGATTCCGCGTCGGAGCATTGGGATGTTCACTGGCATCTACGGGTGCTCCCGGGGTGCTAACTGGTAGCTATAGTCTCGATGATTCTTTGCTGTTGTGCCGCGGTCAGTGCAGGGAACATTGGCAAGCACAGGATGCGCTCGGCGATACTCTGCGCCACCGGCAGGTTTTCCGGGGCCGCGGAGGGGTGGTCGCGGTACATTGGCAAATCGGAAATGAGCGGGTAGAAGTACCGCCGGGCGTAGATCCCCTGTTCCCGGAGGCGCATATAGAGCGCGTCGCGCGTGACGCCGGATGACGGTTCGACGAGTACCGGAAAACTGTAATAGTTGGGCTCGATCTCTCCGGGCGGTTCCAGACACTGGACACCGGGGATCGCGCTTAGCAATTCGCGATAATAAGCGGCAAGTTCCTTACGACGCGCGATGTACTTATCTACGTGCCTAAGCTGGACCAGTCCCAGTGCGGCACTGAACTCATTCATCTTCGCGTTCAGCCCGACGTGGGTTACCGTGACTTCGTCCACGATCCCGAAGTTGCGCAGCCGGTCGATGTCCCGTTTTGCCTCCGCATCCCGGCAGATCACCGCGCCGCCCTCGAAGGTGTTGAACACTTTCGTGGCGTGGAAGCTCAGGACCGACATATCTCCATGGCGCAGGATGCTGCCGCCGTCGTCCCGCACACCGAAGGCGTGCGCGGCGTCGTAGATCACTCGCAAGCCGTGGCATCGTGCCACGGCCTCAATCGCACCGACGTCGCAGCGCCGGCCGAAACAATGAACCGGCATGATGGCCGTAGTTTGAGCTGTCAGTGCGGCTTCGATTTTCGCTGGATCAAGGTTAAGTGTTACCGGGTCGACGTCGATGAACACCGGTTCGAGCCCGGCGAGGCGGATAGCGTGGCTGGTGCCAACAAAGGAAAACGGTGTGGTGATGACCTGCCCGGATAACCCGCCCTGTTGCAAAGCCAGCATCAAGCCGAGCGTGGCATTGGATACGAGGGCGATGTGATCCACGCCGAGATATTCGCCCAGCGCGGCCTCGAACTGCTCGTGGTAGGGCCCGTCGTTGGTCAGTGTCCGGCTGCGCCAGATGTGCTCGAGTAGGGGGAGAAGTTCCTCGAGCGGCGGCAGGGCTGGGGAGGTGACATAGAGTGGCCCCGCAGCGTCCTGGAGCAGTTCGCTGGGATGATCCATCCGATGGAAGTCATCCACCGGCGGGGCAACCGGCTTGGTCATTTGGCACCGTTATTGACGAGTTTAATTTGCTCGACATCGCAAATAACCATCTTACGCCCCCGAGCGGCAAAGCCGTCGCATGTACCGTGAATCGCGTCACAGTTCTTGATCGAGCTTCCGCTTTATGAGGTCGGCGAGTTGCTTTGCAGCGGGCAGTTTCAGCAGTCCCAGGTGGTCCGTATCGATCGAGACGAGTTCCGCTTGTTGCAGGAGTCCAGGCCACCCATAGGAAGTGTATTCTCCAGCAAGCGTGGCTTCGACGAAGATGGCCCTGCCACCGTAGGGAATCGCGGAATAG
>JAABSN010000206.1 GCA_011390385.1 Thioalkalivibrio nitratireducens
GCTCTGTGTTCCGAAATCCCGAGGGGCAGCATGCCGCCGCGTTGATCGAGCAGGCTGGTCTGAAAGGGCTGCATCGGGGTGGTGCCGAAGTCTCCCGAAAGCATGCGAATTTCATTACCCATGACGGTAGCGCCTCCGCGTCTGATATCGAATGGCTGATACAGGAAGTTCAGGCCCGGGTTGCGGACCGTTTCAATATCAGGCTGGTGCCCGAGGTTCGGGTCATCGGACGCAGGGAGGGGCAGGTATGACACGAAAAGCGGACAACGCCCGTCGCTATGGCCGCGTGGCCGTGTTGATGGGAGGCTGGTCGGGTGAGCGCGACATTTCGCTCGCAAGCGGACAGGCAGTCCTTGCGGCACTGTTGCGCAGCGGTGTCGACGCAGTACCGATCGACCTGACCGTGGATCGTGCCCGGAACCTCGATCTGCTTGGGTTCGACCGCGCCTTCATCGCGTTGCACGGGGCGGGTGGAGAAGATGGAACCATTCAGGGTTGTCTTGATATTGCCGGCATTCCCTACACTGGCTCAGGGGTGCTTGGATCGGCATTGGGCATGGACAAACTGGCATGCAAGCGCCTGTGGGCGGGCACCAACCTTGCAAGCGCTCCGTATCGTCTGCTGTCTCCTGATTTCGATCCCGACGCAGTGGCCGAGGCGTTGGGTCTGCCTCTGATCGTAAAGCCTTCGAGGGGCGGTTCGAGCCTTGGCCTTACCAGGGTGCAGAGCGTCGACGAATTGCGGGGTGCTTACGATGAGGCTCGTTTTCACCCTGGGGAAGTGTTCGCCGAGCAATGGATCGTCGGACGAGAATACACGGTGGCCATCGTCGGGAATGAGCCACTGCCGGTCATTCAGATCGAAGCCCCCGGGGGATTCTACGATTTCCATGCGAAATACGAAGCCGACACCACGCGCTATCTGTGCCCGCCACCACTGGGTTCCCACGTCCTGATCGAATTACAGACTCTGGCGCTCAGTGCCTTTGCCGCCATCGATGGTTACGGCTGGGGGCGTGTCGACCTGCTTCAGGATGCGCACGGCGAGACCTACCTGATCGAGGTGAATACCGTCCCGGGCATGACGGATCACAGTCTGGTACCCAAGGCCGCTGCACAGGCGGGAATCGACTTTGATGGGCTTTGCCTGCGCATCCTCGATACCAGTCTCCGTTCCGAGGGGCACGACGATGCGTAATCGCAGGCAACGGCGGAATCCCCGGCCATTACTCCAGCGGGTACGGCCTGCTGTTGCCGTGGGGCTGCGCCTGTTGGCGGGGATGGGCCTGGCCGCGGTACTGGTCGTTACCGTTGGCTGGTTTACCCGGGTTGATCTGGGCGCCTTTCTGGAGTTGAACCAGGTGCGCTTGTTCGGAGACCTTCGCCATGTTCAGCCAGACGATGTGGATGCCGCGCTTGACAGTCGGGCGCGTGGTTTCTTCGTTCTGGATCTGGAGGCGGTCCGTGCGGATCTGGAAGCGCTTCCCTGGGTGGAGACCGCCCGCTTGCGCAAACGCTGGCCGGATTCACTGGAGGTCACCATTACCGAGCCGATCCCTGTCGCCCGCTGGGGAGACGATTCGCTGGTCGACCGCCACGGCGAGATTTTCGGTCCGGTGGATCTGGAGCACTGGGATTTCCTGCCGGCGCTGGAAGGTGAGAATGGACGGCAGGTCGAGCTGATGTATCGCTACCTCGAGGTATCCGCGCGACTCGCCGACGTCGGGCTTGGTGTGTCGGGCATACGGGAGAGCGCCCGCCGGGCGTGGCGGATCGGTCTCGATGATGGCGGAGAAATACTCATGGGGCGTGACGGCGACGTAAACCGCCTCGACCAGTTGTTGCTGGTGATGCCGGTGTTGCGCGAACGGAATCCCGAGCCCCTGGCACGTGTGGACATGCGCTACGCACGGGGAATGGCTGTGGCCTGGCAGTCCGCGCCGTACGCGGGTGACAGCATGGAGAACAGTCGATGAGACGCAATGCGAGCCGCAGTGTGATGGCCAGAAAGGCGGAGCAGGGGCTGATTGTCGGACTGGATATCGGTACGTCCAAGATCGAGGCCATTGTCGGAGAGGCGAACGATGACGGGGTGATCGAAATCATCGGCATCGGCTCCTCGCCATCCTACGGATTGAAGAAAGGGGTCGTGGTCAACATTGAATCCACCGTGCAGTCGATACAGCGCGCTGTGGAAGAGGCCGAGTTGATGGCGGGCTGCGAGATCCACTCCGTGTATACCGGAATCGCCGGCAGCCATATCAAGAGTTACAACTCGACCGGCGTGGTGGCGATCCGAATGCAGGAAGCGAGTCTCGGTGACGTGGAACGGGTCATCGATGCCGCCCGAGCCATAGCGATCCCGGCCGATCAACGCATCCTGCATGTACTGCCACAGGAGTACATCATCGATGGCCAGGAAGGCATACGTGATCCGATCGGGATGTCGGGTGTCCGCCTCGAGGCGCGGGTGCATCTGGTCACCGGGGCGGTCTCCGCCGCGCAGAACATTGTCAAATGCATCGAGCGTTGCGGACTTCGTGTCGATGACATCATTCTCGAGCAACTCGCCGCCAGCTATGCGGTGCTGACCGAGGACGAGAAGGATCTCGGTATCTGCCTGGTCGATATCGGCGGTGGCACCACGGATATCGCCGTTTTCGCGAACGGAGCGATCGCGCACAGCGCGGTGATTCCGATCGCCGGGGACCAGGTCACCAACGATATCGCCGTCGCCCTGCGCACACCCACCCAGTACGCCGAAGAGATCAAGATCAAGTACGCGTGCGCACTGCGCCAGCTTGCGGATCCCGGGGAAACGATCGAGGTGCCGGGTGTCGGCGACCGGCCCGCGCGCAGGTTGTCCCGGCAGACACTGGCTTCGGTGGTCGAACCCCGCTACGAAGAGTTGCTGCAGCTCGTGCAGGCCGAGCTGCGCCGATCCGGCTCGGAAGAGATGATCGCCGCCGGGATCGTGCTAACCGGCGGTTCATCGCGGATGGAGGGCGTGGTGGACCTGGCCGAGGAGGTCTTCCACATGCCCGTTCGGCTGGGTATGCCCCACAGCGTGAGCGGGCTCATCGACGTCGTGAGAAATCCGATCCACTCGACGGGTGTGGGCCTCCTGCTCTACGCCCATCAGGCGCGCACCGAACAGGAGGCGCGTCCGGTCGATACCGGTTTTCAGGGGATCTGGAGACGCATGAAGAACTGGTTTTCGGGACATTTCTGACCCGTGAGTAAGGCTCTGCCGGCCCGCTCGTCGGCAGTTTCAGGCAATCAGCGTTCAACCGCAGCAAGAGGACACAACCATGACATTCGAACTGATGGATACCTTTACACAGAGTGCAACGATCAAGGTCATTGGCGTGGGCGGCGGAGGTGGTAATGCCGTCCAGCACATGGTCTATTCGCAACTGGAGGGCGTGGATTTCATCTGCGCGAATACCGATGCGCAGGCGCTCAAGAGCCTGGGTGCCAAGACCCTGCTGCAATTGGGCGGCGACATCACCAAGGGGTTGGGTGCTGGCGCTGATCCGGCCGTTGGCCGTGAGGCCGCCCTCGAGGATCGCGAACGTATTCAGGAACTGTTGCAGGGTGCCGATATGGTCTTCATCACCGCCGGGATGGGCGGTGGTACGGGTACCGGTGCCGCGCCGGTGGTTGCGCAGATTGCCAAGGAAATGGGCATTCTGACCGTAGCGGTGGTGACCAAGCCGTTCCCGTTCGAGGGGAAAAAACGCATGCAGGTCGCGATGTCCGGTATCAAGGCACTCACCGAGCAGGTTGATTCACTGATCACGATCCCGAACGAAAAGCTCTTGAGCGTACTGGGCAAGAACACCAGCCTGCTCGATGCGTTCAAGGGTGCCAATGACGTATTGTTCGGCGCGGTCCAGGGGATTGCCGAGTTGATCACGAGGCCCGGTCTGATCAATGTGGACTTCGCCGACGTCCGCAACGTCATGCGTGAGATGGGGATGGCGATGATGGGCACCGGCGTGGGAACCGGTGAGGATCGCGCCCGCCAGGCGGCGGAGGCGGCAATTGCCAGTCCATTGCTGGAGGATGTGGATATCTCCGGTGCGCGCGGTATCCTCGTCAACGTTACTGGCGGTCTGGACATGGGGATTGGTGAATTCGAGGATGTCGGTGAAGCAGTGAAGATGCTCGCTTCCGAAGACGCGACGGTTGTCGTGGGCACGGTCATCGATCCCGAGATGAAGGACGAACTGCGAGTGACCCTGGTTGCTACCGGTCTCGGCAGTCCGGTGAAACATGTACCGCAGGAGCGGCCGAACGTTCGCGTGGTGGATGCCGTTCCGCGCCGGGCCGTGGGTTCGGACCTGGAAAATCTGGAGCATCCGGCGGCAATGCGCAGGGGCGGGGAAAGGGTCGCGATGGACTATGCAGGGCAATCCGGCATCGACGTTCTCGATATACCGGCATTTCTCCGTAAACAGGCGGATTAGGAGGCCGATCTATGCAGGGTGGGCGGAATCCTGCAATAATGCCGTCATTGTTGTGTGCAAACCCTGGCCCGGAAACAATCCGGGCCAGAGGAACGGACCCTGCCCTGGAGTGATCCTGCGTTGATCAAACAGAGAACGCTGAAGAACAGTATTCGAGCTACGGGTGTCGGCTTGCACACCGGCGAGAAGGTTTCATTGACCTTGCGTCCGGCCGCACCGAATACCGGGGTCATCTTTCACCGATCGGATCTGGATCCACCCGTGTCGATCCCCGCAGTCGCTGAGAACGTGGGCGATACCCGCCTGTCGACGACACTGGTCAAGGACGGGACCCGCGTATCCACGGTCGAGCATCTGCTTTCGGCGGTCGCCGGCCTGGGAATCGACAACCTGCATGTCGATCTGAGCGCGCCGGAAGTGCCGATCATGGACGGCAGCGCCGGTCCCTTCGTCTTCCTTCTCCAGTCTGCGGGCCTGAAAGAACAGAGCGCAGCCAAGAGATTCATTCGGATCAAGCGATCCATCGAGATCCACGATGATGACAAATGGGTCCGGTTCGATCCCTACGAAGGCTTCAAGGTCGGATTCTGTATCGATTTCGAACACCCGATGTTCACGAGCGGAAGCCAACGAGCCGAACTGGACTTTTCCTCGACATCCTTTGTCCGTGAGGTCGCCCGCGCCCGTACCTTCGGGTTCATGCGTGACATCGAAGCCTTGCGTGCGAATCAGTTGGCCCTTGGCGGGAGTCTCGACAATGCGATCGTCCTGGACGATTTCAAGATTCTCAATGAAGACGGCTTGCGCTACGAGAATGAACTGGTCAAGCACAAGATCCTGGATGTCGTGGGTGACCTGTATCTGCTCGGTTACAGTCTGATCGGAGCCTTCACCGGGCACAAGTCGGGCCATGCGTTGAACAACCAGTTGATTCGGCAACTCAAGCTCGATCAGGATGCCTGGGAGCTGGTGACCTTCGAGGATCACACACAACCGCTGCCGATCTCGTTTGGCCAGTTGACCAACCCGCTGACGGGGTAGTGCTTGACGTGAAAGAAGCTGCGTGGGGTGCCGTGAGGCGCAGCCGAACCGCACCAATACCACGCCGGCCCTGACCCCAGGCTTCCGGCCGCGAGCGGTGCAATTCGCTGCGCTCATTGACACCCTGCTTCTATACCTTTCATGTTTCGGGGTGGCGTGCATGGTCATGATCGTTTGCGTGAAATTCACGCCGATCTCCGCCCGCGACCCCCGCGGGTGCGCCCTGGCGTAGACCGGGGACAAGATCATTCCGCCGTCTTCCCGCCCTGCTCCGACCCACTTGGCTGTGTTGCGCAGCCAATGCGCCCTCCGGATCCTGTATCGGTGTCGTT
>JAABSN010000207.1 GCA_011390385.1 Thioalkalivibrio nitratireducens
CCGGAAGGCCGGATCGTGATGGCGACCGACAGCCACGTGGTGTCACCGTTGTTCTTTCCCGGCGGCGATATCGGCAGCCTCTCGGTACACGGCACGATCAACGACGTCGCAACCAGCGGTGCCCGGCCGCTCTGGCTCTCGGCCGGGTTCATCCTGGAGGAAGGTTTTCCGCTGGCGGACCTCAAGCGCATCGTCGATTCCATGGCCGCGGCCGCGGAGAAGGCGGGGGTGCCGATCGTCACCGGCGACACCAAGGTGGTCGAGCGCGGCAAGGGTGACGGCGTGTTCATCAACACCACGGGCGTCGGCGTGGTTCCCGACGGCATCGAGATCTCCGGCGACCGCGCACGCCCCGGGGATGTGATCCTGGTCAGCGGCTACCTCGGCGATCACGGCGTCGCGATCATGTCACTGCGCGAGAACCTGAGCTTCAGCACGCATATCGTGTCCGACTCGGCGGCCCTGCACGAACTGATCGCGGCGATGATCGACGTGGCCCCGGACATCCACTGCCTGCGCGATCCCACGCGTGGCGGTCTGGCGGCGACGTTGAACGAGATCGCACGACAGTCCGGCGTCGGCATGGCGATCCGCGAGGATGATATCCCGGTGCGCGAGGAAGTCGACGCCGCCTGCGAACTGCTGGGACTCGATCCGCTCTATGTCGCGAACGAAGGCAAGGTGGTGGCGATCTGTCCTCCCGAGTCCGCCGAGGCGCTTCTGGCCGCGATGCGCGGGCATCCCCTCGGTGGCGACGCGGCGATCATCGGTGAGGTGATCGAGGACAGCCACGGTTTCGTGCAGATGGAAACGAGCTTCGGCGGCCGCCGCAATGTCGACTGGATCTCCGGCGAACAGCTGCCACGGATCTGCTGAGACGATTGTCGAGCAGCCCGCACGCGCCCGCCGTTTCTTGGTTTGCGCACCCAATGCACGTAAACTGCCCGGCCTTCGAAAGAAATTCCGGGATTCAAGATGCAAATTGCTCCAAACAAGGTCGTATCCATCGACTATACGCTGACCAATGCCCAGGGCGAGGTGATCGATACATCGTCCGAACGGGGGCCGATGGCCTACCTGCAGGGGTATCAGAACATCATCCCCGGGCTGGAATCGGCCCTCGAGGGCAAGGCCGTCGGGGATAGCCTCAAGGTGACGGTTGCGCCTGCCGACGCCTACGGTGAACGCGACGAGTCTCTGCGCCAGGCGGTGCCGCGCAAGATGTTCGAGGATGCCGACAATGTCACGGTGGGCATGCAGTTCCAGACCATGTCCGAGCAGGGCGGCACTCAGATCGTCACGGTCACCGGCGTTGATTCCGAGAACGTGACCATTGACGCCAATCACCCCTTGGCCGGCGAGACCCTGAACTTCGATGTCACCGTGGTCGACGTGCGCGACGCCTCCGAAGAGGAGCAGGCGCACGGCCATGTGCATGGGCCGGAAGGACATCAGCACTGAAGATTCTGAACGGGTTCTGGTCACCGGTAGCGGGCAGGGGCCGGCGGTGAATTCGATCGATGACAGGCCTCGGCTCGTCGTCGGCGCTGATGTCGACGACGTCATGCACATCGCGGCCCGGCGTATCGCGGCGCTGCTTGCCGATGCGGTCGCACAGCGTGGTGTCGCCACCATGGCGTTGGCCGGTGGTTTGACTCCGAAACGGCTCTATCGGTTGCTCGCGTCGCCGCCCGATGATGTCGGCATGATCCCCTGGGCGCGCGTCAAACTGTTCCTGGGCGACGAACGCTGTGTGCCGCCCGATCATCCGGACAGCAATGAACGCATGGTCAGGGAGTCGCTGCTGGCAGACCTGCCCGCCCCTCCGGTATTCCACCCCATGCCCGGCGGGCATCCGGATCCGGTCGAGGCAGCCAGGCTTTACGCGGAAACCCTGGTCCGCGAGATTCCGGGCGATGAAGCTGCCGTGCCCCGGTTCGATGTGGTGCTGCTGGGGATGGGCGACGACGGGCATACGGCCTCGCTGTTTCCCGATACCGCAATTCTCGACGCGGAGCGGCTCGTCGCCGAGGTGTATGTTCCGCGCCTGGATAGCTGGCGGCTGAGCCTGACGCCGCCGCTTCTGAACGCAGCCCGCAATGTGCTTTTCCTGGTCACCGGTTCGGCGAAGGCAGTAACGCTGTCGCGCGTGATTGCCGACGGTCCCAGACGTCACTTTCCCTCGTCCCTGATACTGCCGAAGGACGGCGAGGTCGAGTGGTACGTGGATCGGGAGGCGGCGGCCCTGATCGGCGCGTAGGCCTGATTTTCGAAAATCCTGCGTGGCGCGGGGCTCCTCGCGCAATGGAAAGCGTAGGGTGCCAATGAGCGCAGCGAATTGTACCGTTCGGGCCCCGGGCGCCTGGGGTCCGGCGCGGTAGCGGTGTGCTTCGGCTGCGCCTCACGGCACCCTACGGGGCGGAGTCGAATTTCAAGTCAGCTTTGCTCCAGCTTGATACTGTTCCGCCATTCGTCGATCTCCTCCTCGAACATGCGGCGGCTCTCCATCGGCCCCCAGCTTCCTGCCGGGTAGGTGTGGATGAAGTCCCGCTCGACCGACCAGGTTTTCAGCACGGCATCGACGATACGCCAAGCATATTCGACCTCGTCGTAGCGCAGGAACAGGGAACGGTCGCCTTCCATGATGTCGAGCAGCAGCCCTTCGTAAGCGCCGGTCGCGGAGCCCTTGGTCGGGCTCAGGCCGGTATCGAGGCTGACCTGGCGGGTTTTCATCTCCAGCCCCAGTTGCTTCGCCGTCAGTTGCAGGCTGATGCACTCGCAGGGCTGGACGCCGATCGCCAGCCAGTTCCGCTCGACGTTCTGGACCTGGGTGCCGCGGAACAGCTGCTGCGGCGGCTGCTTGAATCGGATCATGATGTGCGAGGCGCCTTCGGCCATGCGCTTGCCGGTGCGCAGATAGAACGGCACCCCGCGCCAGCGCCAGTTGTCGACGTAGAGCTTCATCGCCGCGTAGGTCTCGGTCACGCTGTCGGCGGGCACGTCATCCTCTTCCAGGTAACCCCGTACCCTCTCGCCATGGATGATGCCCGGGCCATATTGCGCGCGGAAGGCCTGGGCATGGACCGCGCCGGGGGTGATCGGACGCACCGACTTCAGCACCTTGACCTTCTCGTCGCGGAGATCCTCGGCGAGCATGGAAGCAGGGGGTTCCATCGCGACCAGGGTGAACAGCTGCATCAGGTGACTCTGCAGCATGTCGCGCAGCGCGCCGGCGCTGTCGTAGTAGGCGGCGCGGGTTCCGACGCCCAGGGTTTCGGCCTGAGTGATCTGCACGTGGTCGATGAAATTGCGGTTCCAGAGCGGTTCCAGCATCGAGTTGGCAAACCGGAATACCAGGAGATTGCGCACCATCTCCTTGCCCAGATAGTGATCGATGCGGTAGATCTGTTCCTCGTCCAGGAAACGCGCCAACCGTTTCTGCAGCGCCTGTGCGCTTTCCAGGTCGTACCCGAAGGGCTTTTCGATCACCACCCGCCGCCAGTTCCCGTCCTGCGTGAGCAGACCGGTCTTGCTCAGGTTCTCGGTCACCACGCCGAACTCCGCGGGGCGGATCGCGAGGTAGATCGCGAGGTTGTCCGGGAGCTCGCTGCGCTTTTCCAGCCATTGCGCGAGTTCGGTGTACATCCCGGGGTCGGTGATGTCGCCCCGGAAATAGTCCTGGCGGGCCTCGAGTCGTTCCAGGGTCTCGGGTTCGATGGGTCCGCGGACCTGCCCTTCGAGCATGCGCCGCATCTCTTCCAGCCAGCGCTCCCGATCCCACGGCCGCCGCCCGGTGGCGACGATGCGGCAGGAGTCGGGCAGGCGTCCGGCCGCCTCGAGGTGATACAGGGCCGGCATCAGCTTGACCCGCGAAAGGTCGCCGGTGGAACCGAAGATGATCAAGGTACAAGGGGAAAGGGCGTGTTCCATGGCTCAGGCCTCGTAGGTGGACGAGGCAACATCGCCACCGCGCCCGGTCCAGTCCGTGTGGAAGAAGGTGCCGCGTTCGCGGTCGACCCGTTCGTAGCTGTGCGCGCCGAAGTAGTCGCGTTGTGCCTGCAGCAGGTTGGCAGGCAGGCGGGCGCTGCGATACCCATCGAAGTAGCTGAGTGCCGAGGCAAATGCCGGCGTGGCGACGCCGTGTCCGATTGCCAGCGTCACGGCACGCCGCCAGCCGGCCTCCGCGTTTTGCAATGCGCGGGTGAAAAATTCGTCCAGCACCAGATTCTGCAACTGCGGGTCCTTGTCGTAGGCGGCCTTGATGTCGTTCAGGAAGGCGCTGCGGATGATGCAGCCGCCACGCCACATCAGGGCGATGTCCCCGTAGTCCAGCGTCCAGTCTTCAACGCGCGCGGCCTCGCGCATCAGCATGAAGCCCTGCGCGTAGGAGATGATCTTGGATGCGTAAAGGGCATCGTGCAGCGCTTCGAGGTAGTCACCGGATGCGGCTGGCTCGGGCTGCTGCGGGCTGCCCAGGATTTCCGCAGCCCGAACGCGTTCGTCCTTCAGCGATGACAGTACCCGCGCGAAAACGGCCTCGCCGATCAGGGTCAGGGGCACTCCCAGTTCCAGGGCGCTGATCCCGGTCCACTTGCCGGTGCCTTTCTGCCCGGCCGTGTCGAGGATCCGGGTGACCAGCGGGGACCCGTCGGTGTCCCTGGTGGCCAGGATCTCGGCAGTGATCTCGATCAGGTAGGAATCGAGCACACCCTTGTTCCAGTCAGCGAACACTCCGGCCATGGCGTCGTGATCCATGCCGAGCGCTCGGTCCATCAACGCGTAGGCCTCGCTGATCAGCTGCATGTCGCCGTACTCGATGCCGTTGTGCACCATCTTCACGAAGTGCCCGGCGCCGTCGGGTCCGACCCAGCGGCAGCAGGGTTCCCCGTCCACCTGTGCGGCGATCGACTGAAAGATCTCCTGCACCAGCGGCCAGGCCTCTGGGTCGCCGCCCGGCATGATGGAAGGACCATGGCGGGCGCCTTCTTCGCCGCCCGAGATGCCGGTACCGATGAAACGCAGGCCTTTTTCCCGTAATGCCCGGGTGCGCCGAGTGGAATCGGGATAGTGCGAGTTGCCGCCATCGATGATCACGTCGCCGGGTTCCAGCAACGGCACCAGGCTGTCGATGAACTGGTCCACGACCGTGCCCGCCTTGACCATCAGCATGATCTTGCGCGGCCGCTCGAGGCTCGCCACCAGTTCTTCCATGCTGTGACAGCCGACCACGGAGTGGCCCTTGGCCGGCCCTTCCATGAACTCGTCCACCCGACTCGTGGTCCGGTTGAAGACCGCCACCCGGTAGCCGTGATCGGCCATGTTGAGCACGAGATTCTGGCCCATTACGGCGAGTCCGATCAGTCCGATATCTGCCTTTGCCATGCTGTTACCCCTTGGTTTTTCCTGGCCTGGCGCCGACCGGATGTGCGTCACCGCGCCGGACCGGGAGCGTCTGGGAGAATCTGGTGGGCAAAGGATAGGGTATGCAATCGCCCACGTCGAAGGTTGGACCGGACGCGGGCATCCCATTCGTTCTCGTGATCTCGGGTGCGTGGCACCTGCAGAGCGTGGCGGATTGTCGCCGCCTTGGGAGGCTGGGCAATCCCCGGCGCCGGCGAGTGATGGGCAAGCTCCGCACTCGACCTGGGTGTGGTGCAGGCTGTCATCCGCGATCGCGGCAGCGCGTCCTGCACCTGTGCATATATCGGTCCTCGAAGTCCCCCGCCGAGCTTGGACAACGGCCGTTTTTGAAGCTAGCATCTTGTTGAAGCCGCAGGAAAATGCCCGGCGGCTTCGGGAATGTCCCGCTCCCGCGCGGGGCGTCTGTTCGGGCAACC
>JAABSN010000021.1 GCA_011390385.1 Thioalkalivibrio nitratireducens
GGGCACGCTCCAACAGCCTTTCCAGGGGTGACAGGCAGCCCTGCAGATCGCCGACAGCGTAGACGGTCATCGTGGGATCGAGGCGTGGAGCCGCGGCGCGGGCCGCGTCCTGGCGGCCACTGGGGCCGCCGGGAAGAGTTCAGAGTCGAACGCCATGGGGTGCCGATGCGGTACATGGCATTGTCCCAGCGCCGGCATCAGTGCAGGGCGTGCGGCACGGAAAGGGTAAACGTGGGAATAGGGGCTTCGAACGTAAAGCCGGAATCGTCCCGCATCTCGTAACTGCCCTCCATGGTGCCTACCGGTGTTTCGATCACCGTGCCGCTGGTGTATTCGAACTCCTCCCCGGGAGGAATGCGTGGTTGTTTTCCGACGACGCCTTCACCCCGGACTTCCTGCGTCTGGTCGCGGGCATCGCGAATGATCCAGTGCCGGTTCAGCAGCTGAACCGATGCTTCACCTGCGTTGCGGATGGTGATGTGGTAGGCGAAGACGAAACGCGGCGCCTCCGGGTCCGACTGCTCTTCGATATAGGCGGTCGCAACCTCGATCTCTATACGGTGTTCGGTGGGGCTCATGCTGTACTCTCTCCGAATGATTCCACGGCCCGCCGCACGGCGACGGCCGCGCCCAGAAGGCCGGGTTCAGGATGGACGATCAGGCTCACGTGCAGTGTTTCCAGCAGATCCTGCATCGGCGCCTTGTCGCGGAAGGCCCGGATGAATTCCGGACCCTGAAAATGGTGTAGCCAGCGGGGTGCGATTCCGCCTGCGATGTAGACCCCGCCGCGTGGCAATGCCTCCAATGCGATATTGCCCAGCTGACTACCGTAAATGCTGACAAACCGTCCGATGACCCGCAAGGCCGGTGTGTTGTTCCGTTGCGCGAGCGCCCCGATCGCGGCCGCCGGGTCGGTGTCGTGCAGGGCCTCGGCCATTGCGGCATCGGGCGAGTGCGACTGCAGGTAGGCGCCGATGCGCGCAATTCCTGGTCCACTGAGCACGTGCTCGCGGCTGCAGCGGCCCTCGCGATGGCGGATCCACTCGGCCAGGCCGGCCTGCCAGCCATCGGCAGGTGCGAAGTCTGCGTGGCCGCCCTCGCCGGCGAACAGAAGACTCTCCGGAGGCGAACCGACAAGGCAGGTGCCGAGGCCAGTGCCTGCCCCCACGACGAGGCGCAGTCCGCCGGTATCGACGGTCCCGGTCTGTAGCGGCACCGTGTGGGCGGGTCCCAGCGCATCGAGGCTGGCACCGACAGCCGCAAAGTCATTGATCAATAGCACCGGTGCATCGAATCGCTGGGCCAGATCCCGGGAATGCAGTTCCGGCCAGTCGAGATTGGTTGCCCGGCCCGACGTGTGTTTTCCGTCCACCGTCACGGGCCCCGCGAGCGCGATCCCGATACCCGCCCTTGGCTCGGATTTCGGTCCGATATTTCCGAGCCATTGCTCGATCATGGCCGCCGCGCTCGGGTAGTCGCTGCTGATCATGCGGGTCTTCCGTTCGAGCTTCCAGTTCCCCGATTCCCATCGGGCAATGGCGATCAGTGTCTTCGTACCACCAACATCCGCAACGATGAAATTCATGGCTGGTCCATGGCGGCGCCGTTGTTGTCCGTGTTGCCGACGACCTCCGGGGATGCCGCACGGGCCAGACCGAGGAAATCCACGACACTCAGCTCCTCAGGTCTCCGGCCACCGTCGATGCCGGTGGTTTCAATGGCTGCCGGGTTCAGGGTGCCCGAGAGTGCACGGCGCAGGGTCTTGCGGCGGTTGGAAAACGCCTGGTTGACGATCTTGCGGAACCTGTCCTGCAGAGGGGCCGGGACGATCGGTTCGGCAAGCGGTTCGATACGGACCAGTGCCGATTCGACCTTTGGTGCCGGACGGAACGCGCCGGGGCCTACCGTGAAGAGTTGCTGAACCCGCGCGCATGCGGCAAGCATGACGGTCAGGCGTCCGTAGCGTTTGTTGCCTGGCTGGGCGGCCATGCGTTCGACAACCTCTTTCTGCAGCAGGAAGTGCATGTCGCGGACCGCGTGGGCCTGGTCAAGCAAGTGGAACAACAGGGGCGTCGAGATGTTGTACGGCAGATTTCCGACGATCCGCAGGCTGCGGGGAATGGTGGCTCGCGCGGCGAAATCGAACCCGAGCGCGTCAGCATTGAGGATCGTGAGCCTGGATGGCGGCGCCAGCTGGCGGAGTCCCGGGATGAGATCGCGGTCCAGTTCCACCACTTCCAGATGGTCGAGGCGTTCCAGCAGTGGAGCTGTCAGAGCCCCGAGACCCGGCCCGATCTCGATCATCATGTCATCTCTTGCCGGGGCAATGGCCGCGACAATGCGGGACAGGACGGACTTGTCGTGCAGGAAATTCTGGCCAAACCGCCTGCGGGGCCTGACAGGGTGGATCATGTTCGTTTCCGGGTGTCTTCCGCGGGCGGTTGCGATGCGGAGCGGTCGCGATGTCGCGGGGCCGCCAGGTCGCGCGCCAGGTGCTCCGCTGCAAGAAAACTTCCCCATTCGGCGGCGCCGGTGCCCGCGAGGTCCAGCGCCGTACCATGATCCACCGATGTGCGGATGAAGGGCAGTCCGAGTGTGATATTCACCGCTTCACCGAAACCGGCGTATTTCAGGACCGGCAGGCCCTGGTCGTGATACATGGCGAGGACAGCGTCGGCTTCAGACAGGACGCGGGGTGTGAAGGCCGTATCTGCGGGCAGCGGCCCCTTGAGATCGAGTCCGCGAGCCCTCATGGCCTGCAGTGCAGGGGCGATCACGGTGTCGTCCTCGTGACCGAGCACACCCTGTTCGCCCGCATGCGGATTCAGGCCGCACACGGCGATTCGTGGCCGGTCAATGCCGAAATCACGCTGCAGGTCATGAGCCAGGATCGTGATGACCTCGGACAGGAGATCCACCGTGATGGCGTCCGCCACGGCACGCAGGGGCAGGTGCGTGGTGGCCAGGGCGACGCGGAGTGTACCGGCAACGAGCATCATGACCGGCCGCGGGCTCCCGGCCCGACCGGCCAGCCATTCGGTGTGTCCGGTAAAGGGATATCCGGCCTGGTTGATCACGCCTTTGTGCACGGGTCCGGTGACCATGGCATCGAACATGCCATCGAGACAGCCGTCGGCTGCCGTCTCCAGCAATGCCAGAACGTGAGCAGCATTGGCGGGGTTCAGTATTCCAACGTGCACGGGAGCCGCGACCGGAACGGGGATGATTTCCAGCGTGCCTGCGGGTGTGGCCTGACGAGGTCCATCGGGGGAAAATTCGGCCAGTCGGACGGTCAGACCCAACTGGCGTGCCCGCTGCTCGAGAACTTCAGGGCTTCCGACTGCGATGCGCTGGGCACCGGTCGGGTGTTGGGCAAGCTGCAAAAGCAGATCGGGGCCGATACCGGCAGGTTCGCCTGCCGTCATGGCAAGGCGGGCGACAGGGCGCATTAGTGGACCGTGTGGTAGGTTGGGTAACGACCTGGATCGCTCGGGCACGTCGTCGCAGGACGGACAAGTGCGGTAAAACCAGGGCGTTTTCCCAGCGTGTCGAGCGCAGTTCCAGCGCATCTGGCGCACCGCACTGGTGACGAACTATCCGCGTGGTGCATCAGCCACCCAGACCCTCGATACGGTACTCGACGAAGGCCTCGTCGCGTAGCCGCCTGAGCCAGAGCTCCGTTTCTTCCTCGCGTTTGCGGCTTTGCAGGACTTCCTGGGCGCGGGCGCGCAGGAGATCGCGCGAGGCATCGGTTTCACGTCGCTCGAGCACCTCGATGATGTGCCAGCCGAACTGACTCTGGATCGGAGCGCTGACTTCGCCAATGGCGAGACTCTGCATGGCCTGCTCAAAGGCCGGGACTGTTTCGCCTGGGCTCAGCCAGCCCAGATCGCCACCGCGCGAGGCGGAGCCGACGTCATCGGAGTGGGCGCGAGCGAGATCGTCGAACGGAGCGCCTTCTCGGATCCTGTTGTGGAGACTGCGCGCCTGGGCCTCCGCTTCGGCTTCGGTGCGGATCTGATCGGGGCTGATCAGGATATGCCGCGCACGGGTCTGGGGTATCCTCTGTTCCGCACCAGCCTCGCGTTCAATCAGCTTGACGATGTGAAAACCGCTCGGTGATCGCAGGACCTCGCTGACTTCGCCGGGGCGCATCAGGATCGCGGCGCGTGCGTACAGTGTCGGCAATTCGGCCGCACCGACCCAGCCGAGATCCCCCCCTTCCAGGGCGTTTGGGGCATCGGAGTGGCTGATCGCCAGGCTCGCGAAATCCTCGCCCTCGCGAATGCGTGCATGCAGGCTTTCGGCCTTGCTCTGGGCCTCGGCAATCGTTGCCGAATCGGCACCTTGCGGGAGTGCGACGAGAATGTGCGCAAGCCGGTAGCGGATGTCGCGGTCGATCGCGCCGCTCTCGGCGGCGATCAGTTCATCGATTTCCTGATCCCCGACGCGGAGGCGGTTGTCGACCTGGCGTCTGCGCAACTGAGCGATGGTCAGTTCATCCCGAATCTGCTCGCGGAAGGCGGCGAAGTCCACCCCTTCCGCGGCCAGGGCATTTCGGAGCTGGATCAGGGTCAGATCGTTTTCTGCGGCGATGCTCTCCATGGTTCGGTTCAGTGTGATCTCGTCGATATTGATGCCGACCCGTTCCGCCTCCTGCAACTGCACCCGTTCGACCACCATGCGCTCCATCACCTGCCGCACCAGTGTGCTCCGGTCCGGCGGCCGGGTGCCACGCTGCGCAAGTTGCTGTTCCGCCAGATTGATGCGCGACACCAGCTCACGCTGGGTAATCACGTCCTGACCCACGACGGCAACGATCCGGTCCACCAAACGATCGCGTTCCTGGCCTTGCACGGCGCCGCCCGCCGCGAGAAAAAGGGTCAGGGTCAGGGCCAGCATGCCGAGCACGCGCGGGAAGCGCTGATCGGATCCGGAATCGCGAGTGGCGGTATTGCGCCGTGGGCGAAGCATCTCCCTAGTCGTAGTTGTCGTATCGGTCATAACCGGAAATTCCCTCGCGTAACAAATCGTCGAGCCCGGTATCGAGGCGGGTCAGGCCGTCGAGGGTCAACTGGAAATAGATGGAATTGTTGTACTCGCCATCGAAATCGCTCAGGTGTCGACGGAGCGCAACGCGCAGACCATAACAACACGTACGATACTCGAGCCCGGCCAATAGTTCGATATCGCGATCGTCGCGCAGACTGTAATTCCAACGGCCGATGGCCTGCAGGCGGTCGCTCAGTGGCCAGAAACCGGAGATATCGGTCTGTTCGATCTGGTCCTCGCGCAGCCGGTAGCCAAGGTTGAGCAGGACCCTGCGCTGTGGGTTGTACGATATTCCCATGGTCGCCAACCGGGCGCGGTCACGGTCTGTGTCGAACAGGACCGATGTGCGTGCCTGCCAAGCGTCCAGAAATCGAAACCGAGCCTCGGCTGCCAGTTCCGAGCGGTTCTCCCGGCGCGGCGGATCGGTCGGTCGCAACTGAACACGCCGGTCTTCGAGATAGGTGATTTGTCCGGCGGATACGGAAAGCTGCTCCATGCCTGTTCCCGGATCAATGATGCGACTGGTGAGTGCTGTCGTGATCTGATGGGTATCGCCCACCCGATCCGCGCCGGTGAATCGTTGTGTGGTGAACAGGCTGTCAAAGCTGAATTCACGTTCACCGGTGTCGAAACGCGGGATGTCGTCCTGGTCGCGAAATGGGACATACCCGTAGAATACACGGGGCTCGAGGGTCTGCAGGTTGCCGCTGCTGAGCATGCGATCGAAGACGAGGCCGCCATCGATGCTTAACGTCGGCAAGGTGCGGGAGATGCTGTCGCGCATGCCAGGATCAGTATCGTCGAGTTCGTAGCGCGTATGGCGCAGCGCGAGACGCGGTTCGATGAAATAGCCGCCGCCATCGTGGCGATAGCCGATCTCCGGTCTAAAGTCGACACGCATACCGGTCAACGAGTCGGTGCGCTCGAACTGAACCAGTTCCGACCGCAGATCCCAGAACAGTCCCGAGTTCAGCGATTGCCCGGCCTGAAGCAACAACTGGGGCAGGCGTGTGTATGGAAGATCGTCCGGCGCCAGTGTGGGATCCAGTGATTCGAAATCCTGGATGCGGCCCGTCAGACGCCAGTTCGGTTGGCCGTACACGAGTTCGGCGCGCCGCTCCACCGCGGGAGTGCTGGAACTGTAGACACTGTCGCCGAAATCCCGGAAATAGCTCTGATCCGACACCTCGGTTGCGTCGATTCCAAGCGAAAGGTCGGGGGTGATCTGCGCCTGCTGTTGCCACCGGAGCAGGTAACGGTCGTCATTGGCTTCGCGGTCATTGGGGAGGATTACAGCGTCAATGGAGCCCTGGATGTTGGGGCGGAGATAGCGCCACTCTGTATCCAGCATTACGCCGCGCTGCGACATGATGCGCGGGGTTAGTGTGGCATCGTAGTTGGGTGCGATGTTCCAGTACCAGGGGAGCGCGAGATCCAGCCCGCTGCGCGAACTGTAACCCCCTGTTGGTGTGAGCAGCCCGGATTGCCGACGGTCATCGATGGGAAAGTTGATATAGGGCGTGTAGAAGATCGGGACGTCCTTGAACCGCAACGTGACATCATTTGCATGGCCGCGACCGCTGTCCCGGTCGAGTCGGACCTGGCCTGCGGAAAGCCACCAGCTGTCATTGCCTTCCGGGCAAGTCGTGTAACGACCATCGGTCAGGTGGACGCGCCCCGGTCCCTCCTGGGCCGCCTCATCAGCGCTCCCGCGCGCGCTCCGGGATCTCAGCCAGTACTGAATATCGGAAAAAAGCCCCTTGTCGGCTTCGATCCGATAATTGACTTCCTGGGCCTGGATCAGAAGATCGCCGTCGTACAGGCGCGTTTTTCCGAATGCTTCCACCGTCTGGGACGAGGTTTCGTAGTCGATCGATTCGGCGTCGAGCCGGCGTCCATCCGCATACAAACTGACGTTGCCCCGGGCGCGCGTGCTCTCGGCGCCAACGGTCTCCACGAAGTCGGACTCGATGTCGACCACGCCCGGGGCCAGGGAACGCAGTTCGGGCCAGAACGATTCCGGCGGGCTTGGACAGAACGAGGGGGGCTCGGCCCGCGCAGGCTGGGCCCCTAGCGCCAGGAACACGAGCGGCAGCGAGGGTAGTATTGATCGTAGCGGCATCGCCTTCATGGTCTGCGGAGGCTCCGTCCATTCTCGATCATCGGCTCATGTTCCTTGGTCCCCAGGCATCGCGCGCGCAGGCCCCGTTGGCCATGTTGCCGCCAGCCCGGGTGCTGCGGATTGGATTCGTACCATTGGCGGTCTCGGAATAGGCTGCGGCTCCGTACCATCCGACGACTTATACCTGTTGCGCACGTGACCCGCAAGGGCGATTCCCCTTCCCGGGAACGCCGCTATAATAGCGCGTCAATCCAGGCGTGAGGGCCTTGAACATGGATCTGAGCAAAATCGTCGCCGGCAAGGATTTACCGAACGATATCAACGTCGTCATCGAAATTCCGGCCCTGGGCCAACCCGTCAAGTACGAGATCGACAAGGAAAGCGGCGCACTGGTCGTTGACCGCTTCATGACGGTTGCCATGTTCTATCCCTGCAACTATGGATTTGTGCCCCATACTCTGGCAGAGGATGGAGACCCGCTGGATGTGCTGGTGATTACCCCGGTGCCGCTGGTACCCGGCGCGGTCGTGCGTGCGCGCCCGATCGGAGTGCTGAACATGTCCGACGAAGCGGGTCCGGATGCGAAGATTCTCGCCGTTCCCGTCACCAAGCTTGATCCGCAGTACGAGCGGATCAAGGGGCCGGAGGATGTGCAAAGGGAACTGCTCGATCAGATTACCCATTTCTTTGGCCACTACAAGGAAATGGAGAAGAACAAATGGGTGAAACTCGATGGCTGGTCGGATGCCGAATCGGCCAAGTCCGAGATCGTCGCCAGCTACAAGCGCTATCAGAAGAGCAAGGTCTGATTCCGGCCCGCTCTGTGCGTGGTGCCGCCTTCGGATACGCTGGTCGATCAGCCGGGTGCATCACGCGTCCGTGGCGCCCGCGAAGCAGGTGTCGTATTCCCGAGATACGGTCTTCGCGGATCAAGCGCGTTGAACACGAGCCGACGGGGCTTGTCATCCTCGTTAGGTACCGGATTTTCCGGGTGACCCAATAGCTGGAAAGGCGTTCCGCAGATGTTGATCGACCGGCAGGACGACCTCCACGAAGAGCGCAGGGACCAGCAACGCTTCTCCGTGCGGGTGCTGGTTGCAGGCTTGATCACGCTTCTGCTTGTCCTGACGCTCGGTGCGCGCATGTTCAGTCTCCAGGTGGGAGCGCATGCGCACTTCACCACGCTGTCGGAGAACAATCGCTTGCGTATCGAGCCGATCCCGCCGACGCGAGGGCTCATTTTCGATCGTAACGGTGTACTGCTGGCCGAGAATCGGCCGGCCTACCAGCTCGAAATCACGGTGGAACAGGTCGACGACCTCGATCAGTTGCTTCGAAAACTGTCGAGCCTGGTGGAACTCTCACCTGCTGAAATCCAGCGTTTTCGGACCTCGGCACGTCAGCGTCGGCCGTTCCAGCCGGTACTGCTCAAGGCAAACCTGGATGACGAAGCCGTGGCCCGTATCGCGGTCGCGCGACATGAGTTGCACGGGGTGGAAATCGAAGCACGACCGGTGCGGTATTATCCCCACGGTGCGGATTTCGCTCATGCGGTCGGGTACGTGGGCCGTATCAACACCCAGGATTTGCAGCGCCTCGATACCCGGAATTATGCGGGGAGCTCCCACACCGGGAAAACCGGGGTGGAGCGCTTTTACGAGGATGTTCTCCATGGGACCACGGGGCACCGCCAGGTGGAAGTGAATGCCCGGGGTCGGGTGATTCACGAACTGGCGGTGGTATCGCCGGTACCCGGCCAGGATCTGTATCTGAGCATCGATGTCGGCATGCAGCGCGCGGCGCGTGATGCCCTTGCGCCACATGATGGAGCGGTGGTGGCGGTCGACCCGAACACCGGTGAGGTGCTGGCGCTGGTCAGCGCGCCGGGTTTCGATCCCAATCCCTTTGTGAACGGGATTTCGCACCGGGATTTCGCTACGCTGCAGACGGACCGGCACAAGCCGCTGTTCAACCGGGCGCTGAGTGGGCAGTACCCACCCGGGTCGACGCTCAAGCCGGTGGTAGCCCTGGCCGGACTGGAAGAAGACGTCACGACGGCCGACCGCCGCATGTTTGCCGCCGGCTACTACCAGCTACCCGGACACGAACGCCGCTATCGTGACTGGCGGCGCAGCGGACACGGCTGGGTTGACCTGAGCCGAGCGATCGCCGTTTCCGCAGATGTCTATTTCTACGACCTCGGGCACAAGCTCGGCATCGACAGGATGTCGCCGATGTTCGATGCTTTCGGCATGGGTAGTCGTGTCGGAATCGATGCCACGGGCGAGCGACCGGGCATCCTCCCCAGCCGGGACTGGAAACGGTCGGCACAGAATGTAGCCTGGTTTCCGGGGGAAACCCTGATCACCGCAATCGGGCAGGGTTATACGCTGACCACGCCACTTCAGCTTGCGGCCATCACGAGTACGCTGGCCAATCGGGGCAAGCGTGTACAGCCTCGCCTGTTGCGTGCGATCCGTGCAGGCAGTGACCTCGAACCCGTGATGCAGCCGGTGCGTTATCTGGAACCGGTGATCGCGAGCGAAGCGCACTGGGAGGTGATCCATGAGGCCCTTGTCGATGCCGTGCATGAGCGACACGGAACCGCCTGGGGCAGCATCGGCAGTACCTCACCTCCCTACAGGATCGCGGGCAAGACCGGAACCGCGCAGGTGTTCAGTCTGGCGGACGACGAGGAATACGATGCGGATGCGTTGGACCGCAGATTGTGGGATCACGCACTTTTCATCGGTTACGCCCCTGCAGACGCCCCGGAGATCGCGGTCGCCGTACTGGTGGAACATGGCGGTAGCGGTGGACGTGTGGCCGCACCGATCGCCCGCAAGGTAATGGATTTCCACATGGCTTCGCGCGGTCTGCTGATCAGGGCGGAGGGTAAGCCGTGATCAGCGTGACGGGCAGGGAGCTGGCAACCTCTCAGTGGCTCCTGCGCAGCCTGCGGCTTGATGGGACATTGCTGCTTTTGATCGGCGTCGTTCTGGTTCTCGGACTCATGGTCCTGTTCAGCGCTGCCGGGGAGGATGTTGCTGCCCTGCAGCGACAGATGCTGCGCATCCTGGTCGGGTTTGCCGCATTGCTGGCTGTGGCGCGGGTTCCGGTATCTGCGTTGCGGGCATGGTCCCCCTGGCTGTTCCTGCTGAGTGTGGGGCTGTTACTGGCCGTCGTGTTCGCGGGCGACATGGGCAAGGGGGCGCGGCGCTGGCTCGATTTCGGGTTTATCCGCTTCCAACCCTCCGAGATCATGAAGCTGGCAATGCCCCTGACGCTGGCTTGGTACCTGTCGCTGCGGACCGGTCCCCCCCGGTTCACCGAACTGACCGTCCTCAGTGTTCTGATCGTCGTCCCGGTCCTTCTGATCATGCGTCAGCCGGACCTTGGCACCGCGCTACTGGTTGCTGCCGCCGGTCTTCTCGTGGTGTTTCTGGCCGGCCTGGGTTGGCGTTGGTTTCTCGGGATCGGGCTTCTCGTTGGTGCTGCAATCCCCCTGCTCTGGACACAGATGCATGACTATCAGCGACAGCGGGTGTTAACGCTGCTGAATCCGGAATCGGACCCGCTGGGCGCCGGCTACCACATCATCCAGTCGAAGATCGCGATCGGATCGGGGGGGCTGTACGGAAAGGGGTGGCTCAATGGGACTCAGTCACAACTGCAGTTTTTGCCCGAACGTTCGACCGACTTCGTTTTTGCCGTGTACGCCGAGGAATTCGGATTTGTCGGCGTTGCAGCGCTTCTGGTGCTCTACTTTCTGATCGTCGCGCGTGGGCTCTGGATCGCCACGCTGGCTCAGGATCGGTTTTCGCGGCTGATTGCCGGTAGCATCAGCCTGACCTTTGCGGTGTACGTGGTCGTCAATATCGGCATGGTCAGCGGGTTGCTTCCGGTTGTCGGCATTCCGCTACCGCTGGTCAGCTACGGAGGGACGTCTCTGGTGACGCTGATGGTGGGGTTCGGTATTCTGATGGCTGTTCATTCCCAACAGCGACTGGTGAATCGATGACTGCAATCCATGATTGGACCCGGCCGGGCGCCATTTTTCTGCGGCTGTTCGCGAACGCGGCACTGATCACGGTTCTGGGCGCTTGCACTCTGCCGGGGGTTGCGGTTTCACAATCGGAATTCCGCGCCGGCGATCCGCCTTACCTGGAACGCCCGGAGGTGCAGTCGTTCATCGACGAGCAAGTCGCCAAGGGTCTGGACGGCGACGTGCTCGCGGCGCTCTTTTCGGGCGTCGAGCCTCAGCAGCGGATTCTCGACCTGATCTCCAGTCCGGCGGAGGCCAGGCCCTGGAAGGATTACCGGCCGATTTTCGTCAACGACCTGAGGATCGAAAGGGGCAGGGAGTTCCAGAGTGAGCAAGCCGCGTGGCTTGAACGCGCGGAAGAGGCCTTCGGTGTCGATCAGGCGTTGATTGCAGCCATCATCGGCGTCGAGACCAACTATGGCCGGAACCTCGGGAGTTTTCGGGTCTTCGACGCCCTGGTGACGCTCGGGTTCGACTATCCGCCACGTCAGGCATTCTTCCGGAGTGAACTGGAGCATTTCCTGCAACTGGTTCAGGAAGAAGCGCTCGATGCCCGTGAAACACGGGGGTCCTATGCCGGCGCAATGGGTCGTGGCCAGTTCATTGCGTCGAGTTATCGGGCTTACGCCGTGGACTTCGACGAGGATGGGCGGCGCGATCTGATCGATTCCTGGGCGGATGCGATCGGCAGCGTGGCCAATTATTTCCGCCAGCACGGCTGGCAGACGGGCGGGCCCGTGGTGGTGCCCGCCCGCGTCGAGGGTAACGGCCATGAGACGCTGCTCGGCGGAGGCTACCAGGCACGCTTCACGCTGGAGGAATTGGCGGAGCACGGTGTTCATCCGGCGGAAAACGTCGCCGAAGATGGTTACTTTTCCCTGATCCGTCTGGATGGCAGTGGCGGACCCGAGTTCTATCTCGGATATCCGAATTTCTATGTCATCACACGCTACAATCGGAGTCCCCTGTACGCGATGGCGGTTCATGAGTTGACGGAGGCCCTGCGACAGTAGAAGGGTGAAAGGTCCAGTCCGTAGGGTGCCGTGAGGCGAAGCCGAACCGCACCGACACCGGTTCGGCCTTGGTCCCCAAGCCCCCCGTGGCTCAGCGGTGCAAGTCGCTGCGCTCATTGGCACCCTACGCCAGCATTGTGCATGCTTCTGGTGGTATATGTATGGGACCATGGGAGTGAGCGTGAAGCCACCCAGCGCGACGAGCAGGGACGCCCTGGGGGCGCGAAAATCTGTAGACGAGCAGGTGATCCGGATGGCCAGAGGACGTCGAAGCAGTCGTCGATTTGCCGCGGCTGTACCCCTGAGGATCGGGTTGCCTGTGTGCCTGTTTGCCCTGCTGGTTGCTGGCTGTGGTGGGACCCCGGACCGATCCCGGCAGGCCGATGGTCATCCCGTTTCGATCCCGGTGGACCTCGCCTCGATACCGGACGCGGTGCCCAGAGACGAACCCCTGAGCCGCTACGGTAACCCTCCGGAGTACGAGGTGTTCGGGCAGCGCTACCGAACGCTGGTTTCCAGCGAGGGGTTCGAACAGCGTGGAATTGCTTCCTGGTACGGTACCCGATTTCATGGTCGACGCACCTCCAGCGGTGAGCCGTATGACATGTTTGCAATGACCGCTGCCCATCGACAGTTACCCCTCCCCAGCTATGTTGAAGTCGTCAATCTCGAGAACGGCAAGCGCGTCGTGGTGCGGGTCAACGATCGCGGCCCTTTTGTTGGTGGCCGCGTGATCGACCTCTCCTACGCTGCCGCGCATCGCATCGGGATGCTCGAACGGGGTGTCGCACCCGTGCTGGTCCGGGCGCTCGGTCGTGACGACATCGGGTCCGCCACGCTCCAGTCTGCCGACGCCAATACCGTGGACGGCCCGAATCATCCGGTGTCCTCTGGCGAGGCCAACGGCAATTCCCGCTTCATTCAGATTGGCGCGTTTGGCAGTCACGATGCCGCAAAAAGGGTGCAGCAGGACTTGAACGATCTCGGGTTTTCCGGGGTAACCATCACCATGATGGCGTCGGATGGCGGGGCGCGGCTGCACCGAGTACGGATCGGCCCGCTTGAGCACCCCTCGACCGTTCGCGAGGTGGAAATGCGGTTGCAGCGGGCAGCCGTCGACGATTACCGGTTGGTAACAGAGTGATGATTACCGGTCGGGGACGGAATAATGTGCGCTGATCTCTGATATCGTTTGCATCGCCGAACTGTTCAGGTTGATCGTCCCATGAAGAAACTGTTTTTGCTGCTTTCCGGCGCCTTGTCTCTGGCGCTGTTGCAATTCCCGTTCGTGCAGGCCCAGACACTGCCGGTACCCGGTGCCCCGGGTTCTGCTGTATTGTCGGTGATCCCGCAACCGCCTTCCGACATCACGGCCAAGAGCTACATCCTGGTCGATTTCGATTCAGGGCTGCCGCTCGCGGCTCGGGATCCGGACGTGCAACGCGAGCCGGCAAGCCTGACCAAGCTGATGACGGCGTACATGATCTTTCGTGAGATCCACGCCGGAAGGATCAGCCTGGACGACGAGGTCACGATCAGTGAAAGGGCCTGGCGCACCGGGATGGATGGCGCATCGCGCATGTTCATCGAGGTAGGCAACCAGGTCCGGGTCGAGGATCTGCTCCGAGGCATGATCGTGCAATCGGGGAACGATGCTTCGACTGCGCTGGCGGAGTTGGTGGGAGGCTCCGAGGGTGCCTTCGTCGACCTGATGAATGCCCAGGCCCGAGCCCTGGGCATGCACGATTCCTACTTCACCAATCCTCACGGGTTGCCGAGCGAGGAAGCGCAGTACACGACCCCGGCGGACATGGCGCGGCTCGCGCGCGCGCTGATTCGGGACTTTCCCGATCTCTACGGCTATTACAGTGAAAAATCGTTCCGTTATAACGATATCAATCAATCCAACCGCAACATCCTGCTTTGGCGGGACGAGAGCTTCGATGGCCTGAAGACGGGTTGGACGTCGGCAGCCGGTTACAATCTGGTTTCCTCGGCCGAGCGAAACGACCGGCGTCTGATTGCCGTGGTCATGGGAATCGATGCACCCGACCACCAGCGTGGGGGTGTGATCCGGGCCAACGAATCCCAGGCCCTGATCAATTGGGGAATGCGTTTCTTCGACTCACGCAAGCTCTTCGAGGGAGGCACCGTCCTGGCCGAGCCTCGCGTCTACAAGGGAGCGGAGACCAAGGTACAGGCCGGACTCCCCGATCCGTTCTGGGTCGTGTATCGGCAGGGGCAGGGGGATCGACTGGAGGCGAGCATGGAACTGTTTGATCCGCTGGTGGCGCCCATCGACGAGGGTGACACCGTGGGGGAGGTCGTGGTGACGCTTCAGGGTGAGACGCTGGTGCGGCAGCCTCTGGTGGCAATGGAGACCATCGAATCCGGCGGGGTCATCCGCCGCGCGTGGGACAGTGCTGCCCTGACGCTGCGCGCAGCCTGGCCATTCTGACCGAAAATGATCGTCTACCTGAACGGCAGGTACATGCCACTGGAGCAAGCCTGCATTTCGCCCCTGGATCGGGGCTTTCTGTTTGCTGACGGGGTGTACGAAGTCATTCCGAGCTATGGTGGCGTCCCGTTCCTGCTGGACGCCCACCTCGACCGTCTGGGCCGGTCGCTCGCGGCGATCCGCCTTGCCGATCCGTTGCCTGGTCCGCTATGGCGACAAATGCTGGAGCGTCTCCTGGTCGAAAATCCGGGTGGTGATCGGTCGATTTATGTACAGGTGACCCGGGGCACGGCTCCGCGCGACCATGCCTTTCCCGCAGGGACTCCAGCGACCGTCTTCGCGACGGTCAGTCCGATCGCGCAACCCGGACCCGCATTGGCTGAAACGGGAGTCGCGGTGGTGACCATGCAGGATCAGCGTTGGGGTCGTTGCGACATCAAATCGGTGGCATTGCTGGCGAACGTACTGGCCCGGCAACGGGCGGTCGATGAAAATGCAGTCGAGGCAATACTGCTGCGCGACGGTCTTCTGACCGAGGGCGCCGCGAGCAATGTCTTTGTGGTCAGGAATGGTGTGGTGTCGACCCCGCCCGTGACTTCGGCGATACTGCCAGGGATCACCCGTGCGTTCCTGCTGGACCTGCTTCGGGCCGGGGGGCGAGTCTGCCACGAGGAACCTGTTCCGGAGGCCGCTTTACGTGCGGCAGACGAGATCTGGCTGACCAGCTCGACCAGGGAAGTGCTTCCGGTCACGCGGATCGATGGACAAGCGGTCGGTGATGGCCACCCAGGCACCATGTGGCGCGAAGCACGGGCTCTTTACCGGAAGGCCCGGTTCGAACTTCACGGTGGAGTCGGCACGGAGAGCATCGATGAACAATGAACGCGAAACCCTGCTCGAGTTTCCCTGCCGGTTTCCGATCAAGGTCATGGGTGAGGCGCACACGGAATTCTTCGAGGCCGTCGAGGCCTGTATCGCCCGATACCTCCCGGATCGGGAATCGGTCGATGTCGTGCGCCGTGAGTCGCGGGCAGGGAACTACGTAGGGGTGACCATTACCCTGACCGCGACCAGCCAGGAACAACTCGATACCCTGTACCGGGCGCTGGGGCAGTGCGCGCGGGTGCGCATGGTTCTCTAGGGAAGTGGCGAGGCAAGGCCTTCGTCATGGCGAGCGTAGCGCGGCAATCCAGGCGGAGGACGCGGTCGCAAGCTGGCCGTCCCTCGCTTCACACCGGCAGGGGACCCTGCACACCTACCGGCTCGGAATCCAGCCGTACGTGCCGGTCTGGCAGGCAATGCAGCTGTCACTGCGCGATCGCTCTGCCTCGACGCCGGACGCGCTATGGCATGTTCAACACCCCCCGGTTTTCACCCTCGGACGTAATGCACGCCCGGAGCACCTTCTGCGGCCCGATGCAATACCCGCGATCCGGGTCGATCGCGGCGGGCAGGTGACGTTTCATGGTCCCGGGCAGGTGGTAGTCTACGTGTTGCTCGACCTGCGCCGTCACCGGCTGGGTGTCCGTGCACTGGTCGACCTGCTTCAGGACAGCGTGATCGAAACACTGGTCCGATTCGGTATGCGTGCGCAGGCTCGTGCCGATGCTCCGGGGGTATACGTGGGTGGCGCGAAAATCGCCGCTCTTGGCCTGCGCGTGCGCAACGGCTGTTGCATGCATGGTCTGGCACTCAACGTGCGTCCGCGGCTCTCCGAATTCGCGCGCATGGATGCCTGTGGCTACCCGGGGTTGGCGACGACCTCGATGCAGGCCCTCGGTTTGAACGCCGACCCTGACCGGGTGGCCCGAGTGCTGGAGCAGTACCTCGCGGATCGTTTGGGATGCCGTCTGGAGCCGGTTCACCATTTGCCCGAAACACTGGTGACGGCGTTGTCCCATCCGGGCGCTTCCTGACGGTCCTCGGGCGATCGGCGCGCAGGTTGTCAGGCCACGATATCCCGTGCCTGCTGGTCGGCGTGGTAGGAAGAACGGACCATCGGGCCGCTGGCAACCTGCCGGAAGCCCATTTCCCGCGCGCGCTCCGCGAGTTCGTCGAACTCTTCCGGGTTGAGGTAGCGTTCGACGGGTAGATGGTGACGGCTGGGTTGCAGGTACTGGCCGAGCGTCAGCATTTCGCATCCATGCGCGCGCAGGTCGCGCAACACCTCCAGCAATTCCTCGCGGGTTTCGCCGATGCCCAGCATCAGGCCCGATTTGGTCGGTACGCCGGGATGCTGGGCGCGGAAGGCCTTGAGAAGATTCAGTGACCAGGCATAGTCCGAGCCGGGTCGTGCCTTGCGATACAGGCGCGGGACGGTTTCCAGGTTGTGGTTGAAGACGTCCGGCGGCGCCTTGTTCATGATCTCCAGCGCGGTATCCATCCGGCCGCGAAAATCGGGCACCAGGATCTCGATTCGAGTGTGGGGATTGAGTTCGCGCACCGACTCGATACAGGCCACGAAATGCGCGGCACCACCGTCGCGCAGATCGTCGCGGTCCACCGAGGTGATGACCACATAGGCCAGGCCCATTGCGTGGATGGTTTCCGCCAGGTGCCGGGGCTCGTCGGAGTCGAGCGGATTCGGGCGGCCATGGGCGACGTCGCAGAAGGGGCAGCGTCGCGTGCAGATGTCGCCCATGATCATGAAGGTCGCGGTTCCGTGCGCGAAGCATTCGCCGAGATTCGGACAGTTGGCTTCCTCGCAGACCGTATGCAGACGCTGCTCACGAAGAATCCGCTTGATTCGCCGGACCCCGGGATCGCCCTGGCTTTGCGCACGGATCCAGCGCGGCTTGCGCAGCGGTTGCTCAGTCGGCGTGATCTTGACCGGAATACGCGCCACCTTGTCGGCGGCCCGAAGTTTTTCGCCGGGTTCGGGTCGTTTACGGATGTCCAAGTCTTTGCTCCTGTCTGGTTATGGGCGCATCGAATCCTGGCTGGAAGGATGGCAAGTGATGGTTCTCGACCTACGTGACCTGCGTCACTTGTTCGTGCTGTGAACTGCGAGTGCTACCCAACCATCGGATTCACGAACGCGACTGAAACGCGACCGCACCGCCGGCATCAATCAACCCCTGAGCGCGCAGCCAAGCGTCGGCATCCTCGCTGTCATCGGCAAACCAGGACCGGGTTGCACCAAGCCGGAAGCTGTAACCCCAGGCGTCCATGTCGACCATCAGGGATTCGCGCCCGACGTCGGGCAGATGGTCGGCAAGCAGGATCTGCAGTCGGCAGACTGCAGATTCCTCCAGATCGTCGCCGCCGGCGTCGGTATGTACGCCCGCGCGGCGTGCAGGGTCCATGCAGATCAGGTGACAGGCCTCGTGCAGGGCCGAGTGCACCGGTGTATCCGGCCGCACATGAAGAACCGTGCCGACGATGCCTGCCTCCGGTTCGCCCCAGTAGCTTCCGGGAAGGGCGGCCGAAGCTGGATGCAGTTCCACTTCGATGTCAAACGCAGCGAGCAGATGCCGCAGGTGAGCGAGGCGAGCAGAATCATCACAGCGTAGCATTTTCAGGAGCTTGCATACTCCTCGGGGGTCATCGCCCGGATCGACAGGGCATGCACGGCACCACTGGCGATCTCGTCACGAACGGTCGCATAGACCGTCTGATGTTTTTTCACGGCGTTCATGTCGGCAAACAGCGGACTGACAACGACCGCCTCGAACTTGCCCTCACCCCCTGTGACCTCGACCTTCTCGGCTTCGGGCAGGCGGGAACGGATGAGTTCGGCGACTTCACTGGATTGCATGGGTGGCTCCATTCGGGATTGCTGGTGCGAGACATGATAGCTAAAACGTTCCCGAACCACAGTCAGGCGCACGCGTCGTTGGGCTACCTGGCATCGGGATATGCACCAACCCGGATGATAAAAGTCGTAGGGTGCCAATGAGCGCAGCGAATTGCACCGCTCCCGGCCTTAACAGGGTTGGCGTTTCATCGTACCGGTTCGGCTTCGCCTCACGCCACCCTTCGGAATGGACGTTCGCGTTCACTTTCAAGCCCCACTGATATAATCAGGGTTCACATCACCGTGTGTGCCTGGGAGGCTGTTCATGATGGAGTCACTGGCGATGGCCGGTCGGTCGTGCCGAATCAGGTGCGTGCATGCGGACGTGCCGTCGCATGTCCACGCTGATCTCCGGGTGTAGTGTCCGCCATGCTTTCCGGTGACGGTTCACTTCTGATTCTGCTCGAGCACCTGCTTCTACCCCCCGGTGGCGGGCTGTTCCTGCTGTTGCTCGGGTTGGCGGTCATGCCATTCTGGCGCCTGCTGGGCCGGCTTGCGGTCATCGCCGGTATCCTGTTTGCCGTGGCCACGAGTCTGCCGGTTGTTGCCCGACACCTTGCCGGCACACTCGAGCAGCCGTACGCCGAAACGGTGCTTCCACTGGAGCGAGCCGAGGCACTCGTCGTGCCGGGCGCGGGCCGAGTGCAAGCGCAGGGGGGCGATGTCGGCGATGTGCCCAACGCGCTCACGCTGGAACGCCTGCGTCATGCGGCACGCCTTTATCGCAGCTCCGCCTTGCCGATCCTCGTGAGTGGCGGAGGCGATTCGAGAGCGGATCGTCGTTCCGAGGCGGAATTGATGGCGGACGTGTTACTGGTGGATTACCGTGTTCCGCCGCGCTGGCTGGAAACCCGGAGCCGGAATACCTGTGACAGCGCCAGGTTGAGCGCCCAGATTCTCCGGGATGAGGGTTTCGAGACGATCTTCGTTGTCACACACGCAATGCACATGCCTCGCGCGCTGCGATGTTTCCGTGAGGCTGGCTTGTCGCCCCTGCCGGCACCCCTCGGGTTTCGTGGGGCCGGCACTTCCGCGTCGCATGGGCTGACCGATTTCCTGCCGCGGATCGAAGCGATCGAGACTTCGCGTTTCGCGTTACGAGAGTGGCTGGCGCGACTCGCTGGCGTTGTTCGCTTCGGCTGATGACGAATGCCCGCGAGTGGCCGCTACCGGCGCTTGCCATCGTGTCGTTGTTGGCGACCGCGGACGTTGCGGCATCGGAGATGGCTCTGGAGGTCGAGCTGGATATCGGCACCGCGCTGCATGAAGCCTTCGGTGCGCAGAACGTTCGTGCCCGGGTTTTCTGGGTCGACCGCCAACCCCGGTTCGAGCTCCGTGCCGACAGCCTCGAGCTCCCCGAGCCCATCGGTCGCGTCGACGATGTGCGCCTCGTCTGCCCTCGGGTGGACTGGACCTCGAGACGGCTCGCGTGTCCGGAAGCGGAACTCAGCGCCGATGCCCGTGAGTGGCGGCTTCGTGCGGCCCCTCTCGCTTTTGACTGGGATCGTGACCGTACCGAGGTGCGCTTCGGCCTTCGATGGCCAGGACTGTTCCAGGGCCACGGGCGAGTCGACGGAACCATTGCCACGAGCGGCTTTCGCCTTGAGCTGGACCTCGCCGGTATCGATCTGAAGAGCCTGGATTCCTCCGGGCTACTTCCCGCCGAGATCCCCGTCGCACTCGACGCCGGGACTGCCGAGCTTTCTGGACAGATCGATACCCGGGGCCGTGTGCCTTCGTTGCAGATGGAATTCGGATTCTCGGGATTGGCCTTCAGTGATGACCTGGGGTTGCGCGCCGGCGAGGATGTGGCGGTAGCGGGTGTCTTCGCCCATGGGTCCTCCGGCTGGGACATTCAGGTCGCGTTTACGGACGGCGCAGTATTCTTCGAGCCGTGGTTTCTCGATTTCGCCGAGGTGGGACGAGTGGACCTGTCCGTGTCGGACCTGACTATGGAGGTCCCCGCGAGGGGTCCCCAAGCCTGGCGGGCCTCCGAGGCGCGCATACGCTTGAGTGACCACACTGAAATCCGGGGACGGGACTTGCTTTATTCGGGCACGGCGCTCGAGGAGGCGGAGATCGCCTGGGAGTCGGATCGGCTCGGTCGCGTTGGCGACTGGGTCACGGAGCCCTTGTTGAGTGGGACAGTGCTTGGGCGTACGCGCTTCGAGGGCAAGGCCCAGGGTGCGGTTGCTATTCGTGACCGACGTCCAGTTCGCCTGCAGGTGAATCTGCAGGAGTTCGGCATGCACGATGGTGACGGGCGATTCGCGCTGGATGGTTTCACCGGCGCAATGGAATGGCGGGATGACGGACCGGGGCTGGAGTCGCGTTTTTCGGTTGCCGGCGGGGCGATTTTTGGTCTTCCGGTCGGCCCTTTCGGGGCGCGAATGCTTCTTGAGCCCCGTGGGATCCGGCTCCTCGAACCCGTTTTCATTCCGATCCTGGATGGTGGTCCGAGTGTTGACATGCTCTACGTCGGCTTGGGTTCCGGGGGGCCGGAGGTCGCGTTCGAGGGTGGGATTCGTGCGTTGAGCCTGGAACACCTGACAGAGGCTCTCGGATGGCCCCCATTTGCTGGCAAGCTGGCTGGCGTCATTCCCCGTGTGTCCTATGATGCCGACGGGCTCCGGGTCGACGGCCGTCTCCTTGTGCAGGTGTTCGATGGTGAGGTGGTACTCCGGGATCTGCGGATCCGCGATCTGTTCGGAGTGGCGCCGTTGCTGGGGGTCTCCGCCGAGATCCGCGATCTGGAACTCGAGCTTCTGACCCGGGCGTTCGACTTCGGGCGCATCGAAGGCCGGTTATCCGGTCGCCTTGACGACCTGCTGTTGGTGGATTGGCAGCCGTATCGGATGCAGTTGGTACTGGAGACACCCGCCGATGATCCGGGGCGCCGGCGTATCAGTCAGCGTGCGGTGGAAAACCTGGCGGCGCTGGGTGGTGGAATTCAGGGAGCGCTGTCGATGGTGTTCCTGCGGTTTTTCGAGGATTTCTCGTACCGGGAGCTCGGTTTCAGCTGCGAACTGGACGGTACGGTCTGCCACGCTGCGGGCGTCGCCGATGGTCCGAATGACTCGTTCGTGCTGGTGCGCGGTGGCGGCCTGCCAAGAATCGATGTGATCGGCCACAACCGGCGTGTGGACTGGCCCGAGTTGGTTCGGCGTCTGGATGCCGTTCGAGAAGGGCCTCCGCCTGTTGTACAGTAAACCGGGAAAGGCAGCAGACCGACGGCGCGGAGCGAATGCGCCGCACGTACAAGACGGCGGCGGACCGGTCCCGCGGCCACCTCTTTTTCATCCGTTTCGAAGCGAGGAGTGCAGTCATGAAGGCCATACAGCGTCTGTCGGTGATGTCATTGCTGGTGCTGGCGACCAGTGCCTGTGTCACCATACATATCTATTTTCCAGCGGCAGCGGCGGAGGAAGCGGCACGGGTGATTGTCCGCGATGTGCTCGAGTTGCAGCAGGATCCGGGCACGAGCGAAACGGAACGGCGTGACGAGCCGACAAGCCGTGGTCCATCAACCGCACCGAGTCTGATGATGCTGGCCTGGGCCCTTGATCGCTTCGTGGCACCGGCCGCCGCACAGTCGCCGGATTTACGCGTGGAAACCCCGGCGACGAATCGCCTGCGCGCAGCGATGCGGGCACGCAATTCGGAGCTGGCGCCGTACCTGCGCAGCGGCGCCGTTGGCTTCGGGCGTGACGGATTCGTCGCGATCCGGGACCTCTCCGAAGTGCCGCTGCGGGATCGGTCGCAGGTACAGCGGCTGGTGCGCGAGGAGAATGCCGACCGCAGCGCGTTGTACAAGGAGATTGCCCGCGCCAACGACCGACCTGATTGGGAATCGAACATCCAGGAGACCTTCGCCCGGGTCTGGGTGGACGAGGCGCCTTCCGGCTATTGGTACCAGGACAGCGGCGGTAGCTGGCGCCAGAAGTGAGTGCTGACCCGGCAGAAGCGAGCCGGATCGTGCAGTGGTGGCAGCGCGCCGATGAACTTCTGAACCGGTCGGATCTCGCGGCGCTGCCGCGGGCGCAGGCCGTCGCGGTTGGTGTTGTCCGCGGATTGGCCGGAATCATTCGTGAGGCGGCGGAAGGCCAGCTCACGCTTCGGGCAATGAGCCTTGTCTACACCACCCTGTTGTCGGTGGTGCCACTCCTGGCGTTGTCGTTCTCGGTGCTGAAGGCTTTCGGCGCGCACAATGCCGTGGAGCCATTGATGCTGGGACTGCTCGAGCCGCTCGGGGAACAGGGTGAGGAGATCACGCTGAACGTACTGACCTTCGTCGACAACATGCGGGTCGGTGTGCTCGGATTCGTTGGTCTGCTGTTTCTGGTGTACACGGTGATTTCTCTGGTGCAGAAGATCGAGTTGGCGTTCAACGGGATCTGGCACGTCCAGGGGATGCGCAGCCTCGGCCAACGTTTCAGCAATTACCTGTCGGTGATCATGATCGGACCGCTATTGGTGGTCTCGGCGCTTGGTGTGAGTGCGACCGTAATGTCGTCGCGGTTGATGAAGACCGTGACTGCGGTCGAACCGTTTGGCAGCCTTTTTGCTGCCGCTTCCAGCCTTTTGCCCTTTGCGCTGATCGTCGCTGCGTTCACGTTCATTTATGTCTTCGTGCCGAATACCAGGGTACGGCTGCTGCCAGCGTTCCTCGGTGCGCTCGTTGCGGGATTGCTGTGGCAGGGTGTCGGCTGGGGGTTCGCGGCGATGGTCGCGGGTTCCACGCGCTTCGACGCCATCTATTCGGGCTTCGCGATCGTGATCATGTTGCTCATCTGGATCTACCTGGCCTGGCTGATTCTGCTGATCGGGTCGAATATCGCGTTCTATATCCAGTATCCCGAATACATCCGGGTTCGGGGCGCCAGTTTGCGGGTATCAGGCGCGATGCACGAGCGTCTGGGTCTGGACCTGATGGCCAAGGTCGGGCAATCGTTCCTGAACGGGTCGCCCGCGCCAGCGCTCGATGAACTCGCCCATGAGCTGCAGGTTCCCGGCCGCTCGCTCGCCGGGGCCGCACGCGATCTGCAGAAAGCGGGTCTGCTGGTGACCATCGAAGACGATGACTCCCGATACGTGCCGGGCCGTGATCTGGCGCGGATCGAGGTTAACGAGATTCTCATGGCGCTGCGCGGTGACGACGACGATTTTCTGCATCGGAGACTGGCGGGTACCGATGCGGTTGAAAGACTTTTTTCCCGGCTGGAGAGTGCACGCTCCGACGCCCTCGATTCGCTGACCCTGCGGGACCTGCTGACGGAGGGGGAGACGGAACGCGCGGAACCGGGATGACGTCGACGACACCCGCAAGGTTACTTGCGCGACTGGAACAGGAAATAGATACCCGCGCAGATGAACAGAACCCCGATGACCAATGCCCCGATACCGCCCAGGCTCTGACCTTCGCTAACGGTGAAGCGGCTGAGGAAAACTTCGCCGCTGTACAGGACATAGGTACCGATACCCACAAGGACCAGACCGATGATCACCAGTCCCTCATCGATGCGTCGGCGTCTCAACTCCCGGATCTCCGCAGTTCCTTCACGGTGCTGGCGGTGTGGAACGCGATCCGTTCCCGCCCGCTCGCCTCAAGATTGTTGTAGCCGGCATCATGGCTGGTAAAGGTAGTCACGAGTGATGGGCACCAGGCCGTGGCGTTTTGCCGCCTGTACCTGGAATACCACCTGATCCCAGTGTCTGAACGTGCCCTCGCAGGACGCAAGATAGAACTCCCACATTCGGCAGAAACGCTCGTCGAAGCGATCCGCCACCTCGGCTCGAACCGTTTGGAAACGGCGGAACCATTCCGCGAGGGTCTCGGCATAATGCAGACGCCAGATCTCGATGTCCGTGATCATCAGCGGCGTGGGCTCAAGGGCCGCGGAGAGTTCGGACAGTGCCGGCGTGTAGCCGCCCGGGAAGATATAGCGTCGAAGCCATGCATTCGTGGTGCCGGGGCCGTTCGTGCGCCCGATCGTATGCAGCAGGGCAATACCATCCTCCTTGAGCAGGTCGTTCAATTGCTGAAAGAAGGAACCGTAATAGGGCTGCCCCACGTGCTCGAACATGCCGACGCTGACGATGCGGTCGTATTGCCCACGGTGTTCGCGGTAATCGCGGAAGTGAAAGGTGACTCGGTGTTCCAGTCCGCGCCTGGCGCATTCTTCGCGGGCGACCCGCAACTGCTCGCGTGAGAGCGTCAGACCATCGACCAACACCCCGTGTTCCCGTGCCAGGTGGAGCGCAAGACCGCCCCAGCCGCAGCCAATATCGAGTACGCGCATACCCGGTTCCAGGCGCAGTTTGCGTGCGATCAGGCGGCACTTCGCCTCCTGAGCCTGTTCCAGGGTCATGTCCGGCCGCTCGAAGTAGGCGCAGGAATAGAACATGCCCTCGTCCAGAAAACGGCGGAACAGCCATTCATCGATATCGTAGTGGTGGGATACGTTGCGATAGGCGCGCCGAACACGGTTGCCCTGTTGCAGAACCTTGCGGAGAAACCCGAGCGGTTGCCGTGCCTGTTGCGAGAAGAAACCGGCAAAGTTGCTCATGGTCACATCAAGCAGGGCGCGCAACCCTTCTTCCCCGGGGTCCCAGCTACCCTCCATGTAAGTCTGGCCGAACTCGAATCCCGGGTCGTAGGCGATACGCCGGATCGTTGCCAGGTCCCTGATATGGATCGTGGCTTCAGGCTGCCCCGAACCGAAGCGGCGCCTGGAGCCGTCGGGGAGGCTTAGATTCAGAGTGCCGTTCGTAACGTGTTCTTCCAGAAGTCTGGAGAGCGTCATTGTTTCGTCCCTCGAGAAATGACGGCATTGACTCTGACAGCCGAGCGGCAAAGACCCCGCAGTCAGTGTACCTAAAAACAGCCTGGAACGTCGGGCGCTACAACGGGTTGCAGCCCAGCCACAGCGTGTTGTGCGGTGTCCGTCGGAGGTAACGCCCCGCACGGTTCAATATCTGATAGCGCGCGCAATCCACCCGGAACGCCACTTCATGACGACGGGTCGTCTGCCGGCGATTCATTGTTCGGATTCCTCGTGGTGAAATCATAAACCGGCGGTGCTGATGTTCAAGGGGTTCCCTGTGGACGGCGCCTCTGATCACGGGGCGAGCTTCGGAGTAACCGGTACACGGCATGGTTCCCTTGGAATCAAGCATCTGAATGGCTTTCGAGCAATCCGTGTCGGTCCAGAAGGTGCAGCAACTCGACAAGCCTTTGCTCGATCTTTTCGCGTGCGGTGCTGGGCGATCCCCCGCCACCTGGCAGCAGGCCCAGGCCTCGCTCCGTCGCGGCCACGGAAAGCATGGCTTCGACGATCTCCCGATGATTCCGGTCGCCGTCGAGCATCGATAGCAGACGCACGGAGATTGGATCCAGTTGCAATGTCTGGTGCCGGATTGTTGGTATCCGATGTTCTCCTTGTGCGGCCAGCCCCCGGGCCAGCCCCGATGCCCGGGGTCCGGTTCCGGGCGCGGATTGCATATCGCGGCCGGGCGTGGGTGCACAGAGCGTGGCGTGTACCCCACCGGAAACCAACAGGCTGAACAGCTGCTGCGGAAGCGCCGAGTCCTCCGCAGAGCTGGCTGACACCTTCCTCTCGGCGCATTCCTCGCGGACTTCCTGCAACACGTCGGCAAGCATGCGGGCCGTCGGAAACGCCTGTGTCAGGCGGGCGACCACCGCCCGGAGTAGATGGCTATCCAGATGAAAGTGCTGGCCGGTAGCGGAGCGGTAGCGGCCCTCCGCGTCCGGCGCCAGATCGCTGTAAAGGGGCAGGGACAGCAATCCATCGAGGTCAATCTCGCGCGTCAGATGATCGGCGCTGCGGCAAAGAAGCGACTGGCGAAACGGCCGCAGGCGCAGGAAGTCCGCGTACTGCTCTTCTTCGATCAGTTCGTCGAAGCGCGCCAGACTTGATTCCGCCGCGGCACCGAGGGTCGAAGGGAACAGCGTGTGTAGCTGTGCGTCGGCAAGATATTGCAGGCCGTGGGTACCGGCTCGTGCCACGAAATCAGTGAACAGCAGCGAGTCGTTCGTGTCCTCGAGATACTCGTGGTAAAGGTAGCTGTCACGCGCATCGCGAAGGCGGCTCAACTCGCCGCTCAGCCAGTCATGGCCCGGCGGTTCGGACTCCAGCGGAGTCGAGAGGAAGTCGATCATCTCGCGCGCAGCCGCAAGCCGCTCTTTGGGGCGAGTGTACCCGCGCGCGTGGTGCAGCAGCATGTCGCGCAGCATGCTCCGCTGGCGGCCGCCGGGCAGGGTGTTGTAGCTGATGTAGGCGATGCCACCGGGCGCCAGTCTCGATGCGCAGACACTGAGGATGTGTTCCTGCACCTCAGGGGGGACCCAGGAGAACAGGCCATGCGCGATGATGTAGTCGAATGATTCGCCCTCTGGTTCGAAGGACTGCAGGTCCTGGTGCCTGATCTCGACATTCGCAAGCCCCAGACTGTCGGCGAGGGTTGCGCCACGCTCGGCCTGGACCCGGGACAACTCCAGCCCGACACAGCGGGTATTCGGCAGGTTCCAGGCGATGGGCAGGAGGTTGCCCCCTGAAGCACAGCCCAGTTCCAGCACCCGGGCGCGTGCCGGATCACGGCAGGGAAGCCCGAACAGCCGTCCGATCACCGCAAGACGGTCCGGGTGAGTCTCGGTAATCGGAAAGCTCTCGTAGGGGATCTCGTCGTAGCCGGAAAGTGTTTCGCTCATCGCGCGCGCTGGTTTTCGTGAACCAGGGAGTTTCCACGAAAGCGTGGGTTTGAACAAACGCGCAATGTCTCAATCTGGCAGTGCATTCAGTGGCTACAGGTGGTGAGAGCAGATGGCGGCCCCGTAGGGCCGCCTGATGCTGGGTGGGTCACCCGCGCTTAGAAGCTGATGCTGTAGCCGACCACGAAGAGGGGATCCAGCTCGCTTTCGTCGGTCTGTGCATAGGTCAGGGAGATGTCCCCGTAGTCGGTCGACTTGGTCAGGCCGAGGCTCCAGAACGTCCAGGTGGTGCTGTCTGGTTCCAGATCGGTGTAACCGAGTTCGGCGTTGAGGCTGACGCTGGGCATCACTTCGAAGTCACCCCCGAGCTTGTAGATCATGCTGCCCTCGAAGTCACTGTCCTCTGCATTCAGCGCGTACTGGACGCTGGCATAGAACGGGCCGTAACCGACACTGCCGTAGACATCGCCGTAGTCGAAATCCTCCAGTGCGGGATAATAGTAGTAGACATAACCGAGGTCGAAGTCGAGGCCGCCGGCCTCGAATGCGTAACCGCCATAGAGGTCGACTTCCTGACCCTGGCCGTCGCCGAGCGTCGAAACCCAGGTCCCCAGATAGAAGCCGGATTCGTGACCATAGTCGATACCGCCCTGGACGACGGCGTTGTTGTCGGAGGCAGTGGTGCCCCAGAGGATATAATCGCTGTATATGCCGGCGTTGAACTCGAGTTCTGCCTGGGCGGTGCTGAGGCCTGCGGTGCCGATGAGCACGGCGCCGGTGACGGCAGAGCTGACCAGGGTCTTCTTGAGAGAGCGATGCATGGTTGTTCTCCTTCGTTCATGTTTTACATGGGGTGATCGGGATCGAATCACTGCAAAGCGAAGAAGCATCGATCGTGCCAACTGTCGGTGACAGTGGTTTGTTGCATTTGTGTTGCTTCCTGTTGCGTTCTCATCAGCTCATGCGCTCAGACAGGGCGCCTTGGCGGTGCAGGTTGCACGGAGATGGTGCACGGCCGCACCCGACGCCATATCTTTCACGTGCCCGCTGTCGCGTAGATGCAACGTTGCTCGAGCCCCGGTTCGGCGATGCGGAGTGAACCCCTGGAGGGGACTACACTTGCCGGACCAGGGAAGCGGTTGAACGGATCATTGGCGCTGGAGGAGACGGACGGTGAAGGATTCTCAGGGGCAGTTCCGGGAACGGGTCTGGAATGCGTCGGCGCCTGTCTGTCCGCTGACCGGCGCCGGACCTTGGTGCGGCGTGTTTCCGAGCAGCGAACCATGACCGCGCGTCGTCACGGGGCTTTCGCTCAACCCCGCATCACGGTGCGCAAGAGCGACGGTCAGCGGGAGCCTTATTCGCCGAAGAAGCTGCGCGCCTCGCTGCATCGCGCTGGTGCCAGCGATGCAGTCGCGAGCGATGTGATCGCCGAGCTCGAACCCAGGCTCCGCGACGGGATCAGCACGGGGAAGCTGTATCGCCTGGCCCGCAGTGCGCTCAAGAAGCGCTCACGGCGCACAGCGATCACCTACAGCCTCAAACGTGCCCTGTTGGACATGGGGCCGAGTGGTTTCCCCTTCGAACAGTTCTGTGGCCGCCTGTTCGAGGCCATGGGCTACACGGTGACCTACAACCGTTTTCTGCAGGGCCGATGCGTGCAACACGAGATCGACATCATCGCCGAGCGCGATGGCCGGCGTCTGTTTGCGGAATGCAAGTTCCACAATCGCGCAACCTACCGCAATGATGTGAAAATCCCATTGTACCTGCGCGCTCGCTCGTTCG
>JAABSN010000208.1 GCA_011390385.1 Thioalkalivibrio nitratireducens
TGGTCGTCTTCTTGACGTCGGCGATTCTTCTCGTTGTCGTCGCTCTCGCGCAGAAAAAGGCCCACGAATATGACCAGTTCGGTCGTCAGCTGATGTTCGAGCATACGATCGGGGCCACCATACTCAGGTCAATTAGTCGGGGAGGTTATTACCTCTACGTTGTTTTGTCGGTAGCTTTTTTGCTCTCTGGTATTGTCCTGCTGATGCAGCATTTTGAGGCTTCTTACGCCACAGAGAATAATCTAGAGAATCCCTTCGCATTCGTACGGTTTGAAGAAGCGCTTCTCTGGATGTTTACTTTCATGAGTAGCGGACAAAGCTTCAACTTATACCCCGTTAGCCCAGAAGGTCGAATTCTCGTCGCCGCGGTCCCCGTTGTCGGGCTGACAGGCCTCTTTGGTGCTCTCCTGATACTTACTAATCGAGTACAAAATGCACTCGCTCGAATGAACCAGGGACTTGCCAACCTGGAGTGGAAGGATCATGTCCTGATCTGCGGTTGGAACCGAAGGGTACCAGGGCTGATCCGGATTCTGACCAGCAAGAACGCGCCCGCGCGGAAGCGCGTTGTAGTGGTAGCCGAGAGCGAGAGTACCTCGCCCTTATCGGAGTTCGAGTTCAATGAGCGGAATCTCGTCAGGTATTGCCGAGGCGACAGTGCTGATCCAGACGTTCTTCGCCGCTCCAATGCTGCCTATGCGAGTGCAGCCATCGTTGTTGCCGGCGTCAAGAAGCGAGCCAATCGAAATCTTGGCAGCGCGCTGACGGTGTTGTCCCTCAAGAACCTATCAGCCAAGCATCAGAGGGACATTTTTGTTGCGGCCGAATTGCTCTTTGAGGAGAACCTGGCGTATTTCGATGTCTGCGGCGCCGACATAACGATCTCGTCTGACCGGGTTTTTTCGCGAATCGGGGCTCTCTGTTGTCTGTATGACCGAATCGGTGACTTCGCCTACGAGATTCTGGATTACGGTGGGACATCGGACGTCTACTCCTTGCCGACGAGCTCCCTTTTCCCTGAAAAGACGGAAACGGCGAACTCTTGGTCGGTAGGCTCAGCGATGAACTATGCAGCGGGCCTCGGACTTAACCTTGTCGGTTTCGTTGCGTCCGAGATTGATGCCGCCGGTAAGGCCTCTGACAAGGTTCGGGGCGCGTTTGCGGACAGCGGCGATGGCTATGGCACCGTGCCTCAGGGGACGGCCATCTTGCTTTCCGACATCCGGAACGACTATGCCCGGGGCAAGAAAGGTATCCCAACATGTAGCGATCTGCCGCAACAGAACCTCGAGCCGCTGATGATCTCCGTGTGCACCTCGTCCACGAAACGTGTTGTGATTCTAGGCTCTTTACACAGGGCCAAGCTAATTCGCGCGGAACTGGAGGCCGCGCTCGAAGTTGACGTTCAAGTGACGATCGTGACGACGGAGGCGCCTGCTGAGCCAGATGATGGCGTTGAGGTTGGAAGGTTCAACGACGACCAATTATGGAAAGCCATTTGCGACGACGGCCCCGTCGACCGGGTTCTGGTGCTTTCGCACCAACAGGTGACAAGTAGTGATGCGCGGACGTGGGATAAGACGACTAATGAGGACGTGCATACAGTCCTTGTCGCCAAAGCGGCCCGGGTTTTCTGCCGCGCACATGGCCAGGAGCCACGGATAATCGCCGAGATTGAGAATATGAAGTCGGCTGCGCTGTTCTTGGATTCTGAGGTTCAGGAGCTGATCCCGACAGCATCTATCATCGACTGCATTTTCTCTATGCTGATCTACAACCGAGGCAAAGCCACGAAATGGCTTACTGAGATGTTATCACCACGGAGTACTCACCATTTGCTCAGCTATCGAGTCCGAGAGGGGGACGGCTTTGCGGGCATGCCTTTTTCCGAGCTCATTAAAAGGCCAATAGTTGGCGCAAAATTGCTCGCTTGGTTGCCACTCGCTGACGAGCTGGGTTACCTGGAGAGTTCAGCCATGGATTCGAGGCGCAGAGATTATAGTGCGATGGAAGGGCCGCCCTTCATAACGCACTCTGGGGCGCGAGGTGCCAATGGAGATCTCTCGGTCGGTGACCTGTTGATCTTGGTGGGCAATCCGGAGACATGCTCCCAGCGCGGTCGTGGGAGCATAAGTCGCAAGGCAGCAGCGATCTGACATCGATGGACGAAGCTATGCTCCAACAACTCAATTTATTTTAGTGAACGGCATTGGTCCTGGAGTGACTTATGAAAGCTAACACACGAACGACCCACTTGGGCGCCTTCGGGCTCATATTGGCACTCGCGATGTTCGTCATTGGGTGCGCAAGCAGGCCAGTGCCGCTTCCTGAGCCGGAGCCATCCATAGCGGACACCCTCGGGACCGAGCCGAGCCCACCACCTATCGAGACAATGCGTCAAGAGCAGCTCTTTCTCGAGGCGACAATCGTGGTCAAGGGCGAAGGCGTCGCTCCTACAGACCGACCACTGACGGATGCTCAAAAGGCCCTGCTTGCTAAGCGGGCAGCGACAATCGTCGCGCAGAGAGCTCTCGCGGAGGTTCTCAATGATGTCCGAGTTATTGGTGAGACCACGGTCAGCGACATGGCCGTTCGCAGCGACGGTGTGCGATCGACGGTCGATGCATTGGTAACCGGCGGCGAAATAATCTACGAGTCTTACGATGCCTCGGCGGAGTTAGGTACAGTATTTCTGCGGGTTCGCAATGAAGGGCCAGATGGCGTCCTGGCGCGCCTTTCCAGAGCGACGATGAATGATCCTGAAATCATCCCAGCGGTTCCTCGATATGCTGGCCCCATTCAACAGGGCACGGGCGCGCAAAACTTTGATGCTCTTATCTTGGATGTGTCCGGCACCGGTTTCGTCCCGGCCACGCGAAACAGGATCCTTGCCTATGACGGCAGGCTTCTATTTGGTGCGGAAGTAATAGCGCCGCAAGTTCTCGCGCAGAAGCCGATGGCTGACTATACAAATGATATTGCCAAAGCTAGAGCAATCCTTGCCAGAGAAGGGGCGATGAACCCGCTCGTCGTAAGAGTAGACCGTATTCCCAAGGTGACAGATGCTCAGGTGAACGAGAAGATCACGCGAGTGATAGACGCGGCGAATAAGAGATTCCCTTTCCTCGAGGGCGCGCGAGTTGTTTTCGTCCTTTAGGAGCAACTTGCCAGGAATCTGCTTAGTGGGCGCGCTGCTCTGGCTGGCTTTCGCCGCCATTGCACCTGTCGCGGCCGCGGTTGTAGAGGTCACAGGCGAAGCCGCGATCGTGAACGATGACGTCGCCACCGCGAGACTCGAAGCAATCTCTCGTGCCCGGTGGGCGGCCGTGGAGCAGGTCGCGCAAGTGCAGGTCCGTTCAGAGTCTTTCGTCAATAATTTTGCTTTGCTCGACGAATCGATCATCAAGCGAACAAGCGGCGTCATCGAGAAGTCCGAGATCATTGCAGAGTCCCGAGACGGGGATATTTATCTCGTGCGACTGCAGGCCACTGTCGGCGTGGATTCGGCGCTTGCGGTGATTCGACAGGTCGCTCGAAATCGGGCTGTCGCTGTGTATATCCCAGCGGTTTTGCCAGACGGCGTGGTCTGGGAGAGCCACGCACTTTCGGAGCGGCTCAACGGTTCCTTTGTGGCCGTCGGCTACGAAGTTGTCGATGTTGCAGATAGCCGCCTGGGTATTGTCCTGGACGATCTCCACGCGGCGGCCGCTGCTGGGGATAGCATCGCGCTGCGTTCGCTGTTGTATAGGTATCTAACCAACGTGGTCCTCCTCGGCGACGTCTCATTGGTGCAGTCCGGCCGCAAGGGGGAGAGGGATCATACGGGCATTCTCCCCTTCGACGTTGTAACGGCGCGTCTGAATTATCGCTTGGTTGGCGGCGATGACTCGGGGCTGCGCACCGTGCTCGCGAGTGGGCACCTTAGTGCCAAGGGAGGCGGTAACGGATGGCGTCAGGCCAGCGCCCGGGCGATGGTCCAGCTAGCGGATGACGCCGCGCCCGAGATTGTCCGGATGCTTCAAAGGAGCATAGTAGCGAAAACACCGTTGGTGAGAATTCGCGTCGACGGTGTATCCAGCCTGGAAGCGGATCGTGCCGTGAGGGAGCACCTCGGCCGAATCAGCTGGGTGGCACGGATAGAGAGCGAGGGTATGGGACGGTACTTGGTCGAGTACCCTGAAAAAACACTGTATCTCGCTGCGGCCCTGAACAAACTCGAGGGCGTGCGGGTAATCGACTTTGGTCAAAATTCGGTCCTCGCGAGGGTCGAAGGTTACCGTGGTTCAGTTCATTAGGGCTTGTTCGGGTGACATATAGGAGTCGGCTTTCGGTATGACGAGGAAACTCGCAAGGCGGTCGATCGGGGGCACTTTCCTTGGGCTCCTCATGGTATTCGTCGTTAGCGCGGTGGAGGCCGAGCTATTTACCTCGGATGATTATGCGCGTTGGAATCTGAGCCATGGGGGCTTATTGGTCGACCAAGGACGCTACTTGGAGGCGCTGGAAGCGTTCGCCACCGCCAAAGAAATGGCGGAATCAACTGAGGTCGAAGCGGATGCGATGCTTCGGGGCGCAAATGTCCTCGCTTTTTTTCTGGATGATGCGGAATCGGCCATCCAGGAATGCGAGGCTGTAATCGAGAATTTTCCGGATTCTCCTTCAGCGGAAGTGGCCCTGTTTCAAGCCGGCATGCTCAGCTTTGATTCGCAAGACTATGCGCGGGCACAGCAATATTTTTCCGACTACCTTCGCCGCTACCCAGACGGCCAGTCACGGGCCTCGGCAGAGTTCCTGCTGGAACAGAGTCGCGTCCCGGAACCGAAAGCTGAGCCCAGGCCGATACCGTCAGTGGCCACAAAATTATTACGCGTGCGGGTTCTCAACGGGCGCCTGAGCGCAGTTATCGAGTCCGAGGACCCGTTGGAAACTACCCCGTCATTGCAGCGCAAGAGCGCGCTGTCCTTGACCGCACGTGGGAATCTCGTCTTCTTCCCGGGATCAAATGAGGGCATACGGGAACTGGTTATCCGTAGCGCGGCGCCACTTCGCATTCGCGCTGGATCCAGCGGGACGGAGTATCGCGGCCACCTGGTGGTAAGTGCAAATGAGGGTAAATTGCGCGTGATCAACCACGTTGACCTCGAGGACTACCTGTATGGCGTGGTGACTATGGAATCGCCGGCAGGATGGCCGGCGGAAGCGCTCAAGGCCCAGGCGATTGCGTCACGGACGTATGCAATTTACCAAGCTCAGCGTCGCGTAAGTCGAAGCTACGACATGGTGGATGACCATGGCTCGCAAGTATATGGCGGGTTGGGTGGCGAGACGGGAGCTGCGCGGAAGGCGGTTGACGCAACCCGTGGGATGGTTCTGACCTTGGACGATAAAGCCATACTCGCGATGTTCACATCCAACGCTGGGTGGCATACAGCAAATTCAGAGCACATCTTCGGACGTGACTTGCCATATCTCAGGGGTCGCGAGGACCCCTTCAGCCCAGATCAGCCGATGGGGCGTTGGACGCGGAGTTTCACGACAGCGGAGGTCTCGAGGTTGCTCTCGGGGGTCCTCGGTAAACAACTCGGCAAGACCGAGAAGATCCGTCCAACCGCCACCAGTCCGTCTGGTCGAGTTACCCGGGTGGAGGTGAGCACTGCCCATGGCGCCTACGAAATGAAGATGAGACCCACACTGGGTCGGGCCCTGAAACTCCCGGAGATACTGGTGGCCGTTCGTAAGGAGGGCAGCCGCTTCGTATTTTCAGGTGGCGGGTTCGGACATGGTGTCGGGATGTCGCAGT
>JAABSN010000209.1 GCA_011390385.1 Thioalkalivibrio nitratireducens
CAAGCTGCGCGATGGTTTCGACGGGCTGTTCATCCTGTCCGGTGGTTTCGACCACGCCAGCGCCGAACAGGCCTTGCTAGACAAGCGGGGTGATCTGATCGCCTTCGGGCGGCCGTTCCTGGCCAATCCCGACCTCGTGGCGCGCATGCGCCGGGACGCCCCACTCAACGCCCCGGACGAGGCCACCTTCTACGTGCCTGGTGCCAAGGGCTACACCGACTATCCGACCCTGGCAGCCTGACCCGCACATTACCCATCTAGATCTATCCTCATGGCCTATTCGAGTATCAAGCCCAACGATGGCAGGCGGCTGAAAATCTTCGAGTACGCGGTCAGCGCTCGACTCGACGAGCTGCTGGCGGCGGCGTGCGATCAAGGGCACCGGTCGCTCTGTACGCGTCTTCACAGTGCCATGCATTGTTCCGTTCATCAGTCACGCGCAGTCGACTCCGTGCACCACTTGGGTCGCTGCAACTTTAACGAGAGAAACCCCACATGTGCTACAGCACCGCCATTTACGAAGCGTTCGCTCGCCCACGTAGGCCCGATGGCGTTGATAACAAAAAGGCCTGGTTGGTCGGCTCGGGGCTGGCGGCACTGGCGGGTGCAGCCTTCCTGATTCGCGACAGCCAGATGCCGGGCAGCCGGATCACCATCCTGGAGCAGAAACAGTTGCCCGGCGGCGCGCTGGACGGCATCAAGGACCCGGCCAAGGGCTTTGTAATCCGTGGCGGGCGCGAGATGGAAGAGCACTTCGAATGCCTGTGGGACCTGTACCGGTCGATCCCTTCGCTTGAGATCGACGGTGCCAGCGTGCTCGACGAGTTTTATTGGCTCGACAAGGACGATCCGAACTCATCCTTGCAGCGCGCCACCGTGAATCGCGGCGAGGACGCGCATACCGACGGCCTGTTTACGCTCAGCGAGCAGGCGCAGAAGGAGATCGTCAAGCTCTTCCTCGCCACCCGCGAGGAGATGGAAAACAAGCGCATCAACGAGGTGTTCGGGGCGGAGTTCCTGAGCAGCAATTTCTGGCTGTACTGGCGCACGATGTTTGCTTTCGAGGAGTGGCATTCGGCGCTGGAGATGAAGCGCTACCTGCACCGTTTCATCCACCAGATCAAAGGTATGCCGGATTTCTCCACGCTCAAGTTCACCAAGTTCAACCAGTACGAGTCGCTGGTGCTGCCGCTGGTCAAGTGGCTGCTGGATCATGGCGTGGTGTTTCAGTACGAAACCGAAGTGACCGATGTCGATTTCGACATCGCTCCCGGACGCAAACAGGCGACCCGCATCCACTGGCGCCGGCACGGCGTCGAAGGTGGCGTCGATCTCGGCCCCGACGATCTGGTGTTCATGACCATCGGCTCGCTCACCGAAAACTCCGATGACGGTGACCACCACACACCGGCAAATCTCGATATAGGACCTGCGCCGGCATGGGATCTGTGGCGAAACATCGCCGCAAAGGATCCGGCGTTCGGGCGCCCGGAGGTATTCGGCTCGCACATCCCAGAAACCAAATGGGAGTCAGCCACCATCACGACGCTCGATCAGCGCATCCCCGGGTACATCCAGAAGATTGCCAAGCGCGACCCGTTCAGCGGCAAGGTGGTGACGGGCGGCATCGTGACCGCGAAAGACTCATCCTGGCTGCTCAGTTGGACGGTAAACCGGCAGCCGCACTTCAAGCAGCAACCCAGGGACCAGATCGTGGTGTGGGTCTACGCGCTGTTCGTCGAGCAGCCCGGCGACTACGTGAAAAAGCCGATGCAGGACTGCAGCGGTGAAGAGATTACCCGGGAATGGCTCTACCACTTGGGCGTGCCGGTCGAGGACATCCCCGAACTGGCCGCAACGGGTGCGACAACCGTGCCGGTGATGATGCCGTATGTGACCGCCTTTTTCATGCCACGCCAGGCCGGTGATCGCCCCGATGTGGTCCCCGAGGGCGCTGTCAATTTCGCTTTCATTGGGCAGTTTGCGGAATCCAAGGAGCGCGACTGCATTTTCACCACCGAGTACTCCGTACGAACGCCGATGGAGGCCGTCTACACGCTGCTCAACGTCGAACGCGGCGTGCCGGAAGTCTTCAACTCCACTTTTGACATACGCAAACTTCTGGGTGCGACCGGACGCCTGCGGGACGGCAAGGAAATCGACATCCCGGGGCCTGCGTTCGTGCGTAAACTTCTGATGAACAAGCTCGACAAGACACAGATCGGCGCACTGCTGCGCGAATTCGGTCTCGTCATGGGCGATTGACCACACTTCTTTGGTGTCAGTTTTATGATTTTCACTGCGCTCCGTGGATCCAGCACTTCCACGCGTACCGCCAGCCCTTGTTCCCCGACCAACACCGCGATACGTGCGTCCCGTGCTTCGAGTTGCAATTCAAGACCACGAACTAACGGCCCGCATTTCCTCCGCGCTTCGGCAGCATCTAGGACGCGCGAGCCCGCTGTAAGGCAATCGACCCTCACTTCATATGTTAGCGTCGTGACCGTTGAGCGCGTGTTCAAGACTGGCCTTGATCTCGCTCCAGATGGCTACCAAGAATGCTGTCAGGGGGACCGCGAGTACCATTCCGATAATTCCGCCCAAGGCCGTGCCCCAGAAGAACAGGGAAATTACCACGAGTGCGGGGTGCAGGCCCGAGCGGTTGGCCATGATTTTCGGTGTCAGCAGCCAACTTTCAGTCATTTGCACTGCTGCGAACACCAGTCCGGCCAAGGCCAGTAACTCAAAGCCGCCATCCGGCTGCAGATAGGCCATGGGCAGGACCACCAGCAGGCCGATCAGGGTGCCCAGGAAGGGAACGATATTCAGCAGCCCCAGTACCAGTCCGACGAGCACGCCGTATTCCAGACCGATCAGCGTAAAGCTCAGGGCATACAAGGTACCCATGCACACGGCTATGATCAACTGGCCCTGAAAGAACGCGGTGATGTACCCAACGAATACATCTATGAAATACAGCACTTTCTGCTGGGTGGGCTTCTGGAACACGGCTAACAGTTCGGAGGCCTGTCCCCGCAGTGCGTCCCCGGAAAGCAGGGTGAAAAACAGGAACAGTGGCACGAAGCTGATACTCGCCAATAGCCCCAGCGAGGACATGATGGTCTGACCTGTGCCGTCCAGAGCTGGCAGGACCGGTGGAGACTCGTCTCCATTGCTGCTCTCCATGCTGTTGGAAACCATGGAGCTGAGTTCGGGGAAGTGAAAGGACAGATATTCCTGCCATCTTGCCAGCGTGTCGGGTAGCGCCGTCATCAACTGGACGGCCTGGGTGACCAGAATCGGGACAAGCCAGAGTATCAGGCCGCCGATACCCACGAAGAAGACCACCAGCAAAAAAATGATAGCCAGCAAGCGGGGTATGCGAAGCCGGCTCTGGAGAAACTTGACCAACGGATAAAGCACCAGAGCCAGAATGCCGGCCAAGGACAGCGACAGGAGCAGGTTGTAGAAGGCATTAAGTATCCACCCGAATGACCACACGATGATACCGATCAGCGCCGTCAGCGCGACCAGGGAAAACAAAACCGCCGTGTAGCGAAACAAACGAAGCTCAACCGTGTTTAATAGTCGCTTGTCCGGAAGTGACGTCGCCGGGTTTTTTCTGGCAACCTTCGCTCTGCCAACCGCGGATTCCTGCATGTCGTGGGCCATTGCGAATTCCTCCATCAGTGACTACCGGGTTTGCCGGTTATGGTGGCACTCAGCAACGTGGTTCCGGCCGGCATACCCTCTGCGGCGTCGCATCCGTTCTTCGATTGAGTCGTTCAATAGTTTTTATTTCGTTTTCGTTTTTGACTTCGTCTTCGCGTCGCCATTGACATCGGCTAACACGGCTCCATCCTTGCCACCTTGATTGTTGGCCTTATCCTTGTCCGGCTTGCGTTCGTCACCGGTCACCTTGTCGGCAGCCTCCTTGACCTTCCCCTTCGCCTCGTTCGAATGACCTTTGACCTGATTCTTGTTCATGAGCTTGTCTCCAGATGATTTTTACGTTTGCGTCTGCCTCTTACCACGAACTCATAGTGATGCAGGGTGCGCACAAGTTAGTTGAAGCTCGAAGTCTGGTCGGTGCGTTGTCCAACTTATGCTTCAATGCTCGTGTGTGGCATGTAGAGTCACGCGGCGAATGCCACGAAGCTCCCGCGCAGCTCAGTGGCACGGGCCGGATACCTTGGTGTCGACGGCATGGAGCCGGCGGCTTACCGAGGCTCGGCGGTCGAGGCCGCGGTGGGCGCACCGACAGGCAGATCGCGCGCCGCTGTTACGCGCCATACTGAGTTGCCAACGTCATCTGCTATCAGTAGACCCCCACGCTCATCCAAGGACACCCCCACAGGCCGCCCGCGGGCGTTTCCATCCGCGTCCACGAAGCCCGATAGCACGACCTGTATCGGACCCGTTGGGCTGCCTCCGGTGAACGGTACAAATACGACTTCATAGCCATTCAGTGGCCTTCGGTTCCACGAACCATGCAGGCCGACGAACGCACCCTCGCCATAGCCCGCCACGTCGCTTTTGTTGAAAGCCAGACCCAGCGGCGCCACATGTGCGCCGAGGGCAAAGTCCGGCGCGACCGCGCGAGCCACAAGCTCCGGTCGTTGCGGGCTCACGCGCATATCGAGGTGCTGGCCATAGTAGCTGTAGGGCCATCCGTAGAACGCGTCCCGGCGGACCGAGGTCAGGTAATCGGGCACCAGGTCGCTGCCCAGTTCGTCGCGTTCGTTGACAACCGCCCACAGCGCGCCCGTTTGCGGCTCCCAGTCGAGGCCGACCGGATTGCGCAGACCCGAAGCGAAGACTCGTGTGGCGCCGGTCGCAGCATCGACCTCGAGTATCGCCGCGCGCATGTGTTCGGCTGCCATGCCGTTCTCGGCAATGTTGCTGTTGGAGCCGACGCCCACATACAGGTGGGCACCATCTGCACTGGCGACCAGGCTTTTGGTCCAGTGATGATTCATCTCGTCGCCCTTGCCGGGCAGGTCGGCAACCTTGACAGGTGCCACGGTGATGGTCGTCTCTCCCTGCCGATAGGGCACTTTCAACAATGCATTGGCGTTGGCGACGTATAACGTTTCCCCGACAAGCACCATGCCAAACGGGGACTCCAGGCCCTGGAGAAACACCGTGCGGAATTCGGCCTTGCCGTCACCATCAGTATCGCGCAGCAGGGTGATGCGGTTGGCGCTCGGCACGCCAGCCCCGGCGCGCTTCATCACCTGTTTCATGAGTGCGCCTTTTATACCGCTGATTCCGCTTTTTCCCGGTGGCGCATTGGTCTCGGCGACCAATACGTCGCCGTTTGGCAGGACGTACAGCCAACGCGGGTGATTGAGGTCTTGTGCAAAAGCCGTGACCTGCAGTTCTTCGGCTGGGGTCGGGGTGCTGCCGTCCGCCCACCCGACGGCTGGTGCGATCTTGACGTTGGGAATCAGGGAGGGGTTGGGCTGTGGCAGTTCCGGATCAGGGCCGGTTCCGGCTTGCGCCGACAAACGCGCATATTCTCCGCAGGCCGACAGAAGGGTAAGCAGGGGTAGCAAGGCCAAAGTGAGCATGGTCATTCTCCATGCAACGATTCCTGTGTTGGATCTGCGCAATCCGTCGTCGCTGACGCGATCGCTCCGGGGATCAGTCAGTGCCCGTGCGGTGGTTCTCTTGTGGACATTCATGGTTGGATCCATTGGCTAAGGGGGTAGGGGTGAGGATTCGCGAGGTGTACCAGGTTGGCATAAGCTGCGAAACCCGTTGATCAAAGCTGCGATTTGATTGGTAGCA
>JAABSN010000210.1 GCA_011390385.1 Thioalkalivibrio nitratireducens
CCACGTCGCTTCGCTCCTCGCGATGACGCCTTGGGCCTTAATTTTCCGATCTGCGGAGCATTCGTGCTAATCAGGTGTCCGCATGGTCGTCGGCTTAAACCGCCCATACGCACGGGCACTCATGGGTCGCAATGCGGCGTCCTCACAGGTTCTGGTCGGGGGAATGCGGCGCTCCTGGGGGCGCTCTGATGGACTGGGTGCGGATCACGCGGGGGACCCCAGTCATCGGCTTGGGCTATACTGAGCCCCTTACGTCAGAGTACCGGACCCCCATGTCAAGCAACGATCCCACCAAGCTCGAGAATGTCTACGACTCCACTCAGATCAAGGTCCTCAAGGGCCTTGACGCCGTGCGCAAGCGGCCCGGGATGTACATCGGGGATACCGATGATGGTACCGGCCTCCACCACATGGTCTTCGAGGTCGTTGACAACTCGATCGACGAGTCCCTGGCCGGGCATTGTTCAGCCATCGACGTCACGATTCACGAGGATAACGCCGTCAGCGTAACCGACAATGGTCGGGGTATCCCGGTCGACATTCATCAGGAGGAAGGGCGTTCCGCTGCCGAGGTCATCATGACCGTTCTCCATGCTGGCGGTAAGTTCGACAACAACTCATACAAGGTTTCGGGTGGCCTCCATGGGGTTGGCGTTTCCGTGGTCAACGCGCTTTCCGAAGAGCTTCGTCTCGAGATCCATCGCGCTGGCCGCCGTTATTCGCAGACCTATCATCATGGGGTACCGGCTGCGCCACTGGCCGACGTTGGGGACACCGACCGGACCGGAACCACGATCTGGTTCCGGCCCAGCACCGACACTTTCACCAATATCCAGTTCCATTACGAGATCCTGGCCAAACGCCTGCGCGAACTCTCCTTTCTGAACTCCGGCGTCCGCATCCGGCTTCGGGATCAGCGCGACAATCGCGAGGACGTCTTTCGATTCGAAGGCGGCATCAAGGCCTTTGTCGGCCATCTGAACCAGAAGAAGACGGCGCTGCACCCAACAGTCATCTACGCCAATCAAAACCGCGAGGATTACAGCGTTGAGGTGGCGTTGCAGTGGAATGATTCCTACCAGGAAAATCTCTTCTGCTATACCAACAACATCCCCCAGCGCGATGGCGGTACTCACCTCGCTGGCTTCCGTGCGGCATTGACCCGAACCATCAACCAGTATCTCGAGCGGGAAGGTCTGCTCAAGCGTGCCAAGATCAGCACCGTTGGCGATGACATGCGCGAGGGTCTGACTGCCGTTCTCTCGGTCAAGGTTCCGGACCCAAAATTCTCGTCGCAGACCAAGGACAAGCTGGTTTCCTCCGAGGTCAAGCCGATCGTCGAGAGTGTCCTGGCCGACGTGCTCGGCGATTTCCTGCTCGAAAATCCGACTGAGGCAAAGGCGATTACCGGCAAGGTGATCGAAGCGGCTCGTGCCCGCGAAGCCGCTCGCCGTGCGCGCGAAGTGACCCGTCGCAAGGGAGCCCTGGACATCGCCGGTCTTCCCGGGAAACTTGCCGATTGTCAGGAAAAGGATCCGGCCAAGTCCGAGCTCTACCTTGTCGAGGGAGACTCGGCCGGCGGCTCCGCTAAACAGGGACGCGACCGCCATTTCCAGGCAATCCTTCCCCTGAAAGGCAAGATTCTCAATGTCGAACGCGCCCGTTTCGATCGAATGCTGGGTTCCGCCGAAGTCGGCACACTCATCACGGCCCTCGGCTGTGGAATCGGCAAGGACGAGTACAATCTGGATCGCTTGCGTTACCAGCGGATTATCATCATGACCGACGCGGATGTCGATGGATCCCATATCCGCACCCTCCTGCTGACATTCTTCTTCCGGCAGATGCGTGAGTTGATCGAATTGGGATACGTCTACATTGCGCAACCGCCGCTTTACAAGATCAAGCGCGGGAAGCGAGAGCAGTATGTGCGCGACGAAGCCGAGATGCAGGAGATCAACCTTTCGCTCGCCCTCGATGGCGCCAGGCTTTACGTTGCGCCGGAGACGCCGCCCATCGCCGCCGAAGCGTTCGAGAAACTCGTTCTTGATTACCAGAAGGCGCAACGTGCGCTCGACCGGCTTGGCCGGCTCTACGACGGACGGATCCTGCGCGCGATGTTCGAAGCCGACCCCATGCCCGAGCCAAGAAGTGTCGCAAACCCTGCGGTTCAGGCCTGGTTCGGTAAATTGCTTGCGGACCTCTCGAGCGATCGGGCGGGCGCAACCCGTTACAGTCTCGGCGCCATGTCCGACCTTGGCGGTATTCCCCAGTTGAGCCTGGACCGGATCGAGCACGGGGCGCCATTCTCTCAACTGATCAACGACGAGATCCTGGAGTCGCGTGACTTCCGGGCATTGCTCAATCTGAGCGAAACACTGCATGGCCTGCTCGAACCCGGTGCGTACATTCAGCGTGGGGAACGCATCCACGTCATCGAGTCTTTCGCCGACGCTATGGTCTGGCTCCTGCAGGAAGGACGGCGGGGTCTTGCCGTCCAGCGGTACAAGGGCCTCGGCGAGATGAATCCGGACCAGCTCTGGGAAACCACCATGAATCCGGAAACCCGTCGTCTACTCCAGGTCCGGATCGAGGACGCCATCCGCGCGGACGAAATCTTCACCACGTTGATGGGTGATCAGGTCGAGCCGCGTCGGGAGTTCATCGAAGCACGTGCCTTGAGCGCCGAGAACGTCGACGTCTAGGGAAGCGCTGATTAATTCGTCATCGCGAGGAGCCGAGCGACGCGGCGATCCACAAGACATTGATTTCAGATGCGCCGTTTGATTGCCGCGCTTCGCTCGCAATGACAAGTGCATTAATCAGCGCTTCCCTAGGAGCCTGTCGGACTTGGGTGCCCGTAGCGAGCCGCGTGGGAGAGCGAGGGCATTTTTTCGTGATTTCGACGCGCATAGTGGTTCTATGCAACGAGAAGTCAGGGAAAAATGCACCGCTCTTCCCACCGGCGCAGTAGGAGCAGCCCAATTCCGACAGGCTCCTAGGCAGCCTGAGTCCGACACAGGCTGCTAGAACCGCTGATTCAAGGGCCTTGTCATCGCGAGCGCAGCGAGTCATCGATGCACGGGTGCTCTAATCAGAATCTTATGGATCGCCGCGTGCTGCCCGGCTGCACTTGCGGCCAAAGCCCGCACCGACGCGACCTCGCCGTTTGCTCTTCGAGGCAATCGGATGCCGAGGCTTTCGTGTTGAACAAGAACAGCCCGAACATCGCTGTCATCGCAACGCTCAGGGATATGGCGAATGGCCGCATCGCAGGGTGATAATGCGTGACTTGAACCACACCCGGGGACGATGGCAACGACGCGCCCCCATCCAGGGCCGGGTAGCGTCGGAGACGTGACGGGTCACCGGAAGAGCGCGGCGCTCCACCGGACCATCAGAACCTCTCGGTCCGCGCAGCCAGTTGCCATCGAATCCAGTCTCTTCATCCATGGAGTTGCCGTGTCGAATCCGCTGCTAGCTACAGAATCATTGCCCGCGTTCCGCAGTATCCAGCCGGAGCACGTCGAACCAGCCGTTGACGCCGTTCTCTCGGCCAACCGGGAGGCTATCGCCACACTGCTGGCCGAGTTACCAGAAACGGTGCGTTGGGAAGATCTGGTCGTGCCGCTGGAGCGCCTTGAAACGCGTCTGGACGATCTCTGGTCTCCTGTGCGCCACCTGAATTCGGTGATGAATACGGATGCTCTGCGTTCGGCATACAATGCCTGTCTGCCGAAGCTTTCCGAATACGGCAGTGAAGTCTCGCAGAACGCGGAGCTGTATCGGGCGTTTGTTCGCCTATCGCAGGCCCCCGGTTTCGGGCAGGAGCCTCCCGACCGGCGCAAGCTCGTCGCTGACGCGCTTCGCGACTTTCAGCTGAGTGGGGTCGATCTCCCTGATCACGACAAGGAACGTTTGCGCGCCATCAACAGCCGTTTGTCCGCCTTGACTTCCCGCTTCGAGGAGAACGTTCTTGATGCCACGCAGTCCTGGACCCTGCACCTCCCCGAAGCAGCACGCCTCGAGGGCGTACCAGAGTCGTCGCGCGAAATGCTGGCGCAGAATGCCCGTGAGCGAGACCTCGACGGTTTCGTGATCACGCTCGATTTTCCCAGCTATTACGCCATCCTCACGCATGCCGATGACCGTGATCTAAGGCAATCGGTCTACACAGCCTACGCGACGCGCGCCTCGGATCAGGGACCCGATGGCGGCCGTTTCGACAATAGCGAGGTGATGCTGGAGATCCTTCGGTTGCGCGAGGAAAAGGCGCGGCTCACCGGATTCCGACACCATGCCGAGCGCTCACTTGCGACCAAGATGGCGGACTCGCCGGAGACCGTCATCCGTTTCCTCCGAGATCTCGCTACACGAGCCCGTCCAACAGCCCAGGCCGATCTCGATGAGATGCGGACATATGCCAGCAAGCAACTTGGCATGGTTGACCTCGAGGCCTGGGACTACGGATATGTTGCCGAGAAAATTCGCGCCGATCGTCTCGGACTCAGTCAGGAGATGCTCAAACCCTACTTTCCCGCCGACAAGGTGGTCTCCGGGCTGTTCGGTCTGGTGGAACGACTGTTCGGAATTCGTATCGAGCCTGAGGAGGGTGTGGAAACCTGGCATGACGATGTCCGTTTCTACACGATTCGGGATGCCAGCGGAAAACAGCGCGCAGGCTTCTACTTCGATCTCTACGCGCGGTCCGCCAAGCGCGGCGGTGCGTGGATGGACGTCTGCCGCAGCCGCTTCGCCACGGCGGACCAGCTCCAGCTACCGATCGCCTACATGACCTGCAATTCCACGCCACCGGTCAACGGAAGGCCCGCGCTCTTCACCCATGACGAGGTCATCACCTTGTTCCATGAATTCGGGCACGGCTTGCACCACATGCTGACCCGAGTGGACCATCCGGAGATCGCAGGCATCAGCGGTGTGGAATGGGATGCTGTCGAACTCCCGAGCCAGTTCATGGAAAACTGGTGCTGGGAGCGCGAAGCACTCGACCTTTTCGCCCGTCATCACGAAACGGGCAGGCCGATGCCCGCCGACTTGTTCGAGCGTCTGCAGGGGACTCGACACTTTCAGACGGCACTGCAGTTGCTCCGGCAGACGGAATTCGCGCTGTTCGATATTCGGCTGCATTCCATGCCCGCGCCGGCAACTGTCGAAGCCATCCAGGAGCTGCTGGACGACGTGCGTGACGAGGTAGCCGTGATTCGACCCCCGGCCTTCAATCGATTTCAGCACGGGTTCGCGCACATCTTTTCGGGTGGCTACGCAGCTGGCTACTACAGCTACAAGTGGGCCGAAGTGCTTTCCGCTGATGCCTTTGCACGTTTCGAGGAGGAAGGCCTGTTTTCGCCGCGGGTCGGAGCCGATTATCTTCGGGAGATTCTCGAGGTTGGCGCATCCCGGCCCGCTCTGGAGTCATTCAAGGCCTTTCGCGGCCGTGAGCCCAGCATCGATGCCTTGCTGCGTCATAGCGGCCTGGAGGCAGCGTGAAGATCGCGACCTGGAACGTCAATTCGCTGAAGGTTCGCCTGCCGCAGGTGCTGGCCTGGCTGGAGACCGAGCGGCCGGACGTGCTGGCGCTTCAGGAGACAAAGGTCACCGACGAGAACTTTCCGATACAGGCGATTGCGGATGCAGGATATCGATCCGCCTTTTCCGGGCAGAAGACCTATAACGGAGTCGCGATCCTT
>JAABSN010000211.1 GCA_011390385.1 Thioalkalivibrio nitratireducens
GGGTTTATTTGGTTCGCGCCGTCGGCCGCTCTCCGCGACAGAGATTGGCGAGGCGCTGGAAATACCGCACTCAAGCGCAGTGTCGCTGCTCTCCCGACTGGTGTTGCTGGGCTATCTGGAGCAGAACAGCATCAGCAAGCGTTACTTCCCCAGCCTGCAACTCACCGTTCTCTGCGAATCAGTACCCAACGGCGTTGCCTGCGGGAGCACTCCTACGCGGGTTGCGGATGCTGTGCATGAGCGCCATGCCGAGACCACATTCGTAAGTCGGCTCTCCGACATCTTCACGCTTCCGGTTTTTGTACGGGCGGCGACCTACCGGGGCGCGCATGTGGTGACCACAGGCAGCGCCGGCGGGCTCGCGACAGAATCGCTGACCGGTCAGGCACTGCTCAGTTTCCAGACTGACCTGGAGTTGCACCATTTTATCAGGCGCTCAGAGCACTGGGCGCGTCGTGCACGAGTGGCGACCATGTTCACGGAAACGCAGGTCAAGCTGTGCGTGTCACGTATCCGCGAAGCTGGCTACCTGTGTACTTTTGACCAGCTGTTGCCGGGCCTCGGTGTAATTTCCTGCCCGCTGCCCAGGGCGATCGCCGCAGAGGGTCTTGCCATTACCGTTGCCGGGCCGACAGAACGGGTGCGCGCGAACGTTGACGCCATTCTGGCGACCATCAGGGAAGAGGTCGACGGCCACTATGGAGGCGCTCAGGCATCTCCACAGCAGGTGGCCGTTCCAGCGAGCTAGCGCGAAGTCATTCTTGCAGGGCTCTGAGAACCAGATTCGGCAGCGCAGCGTCGTCCCAGTCAAGGCGCATATCGCCCTGCCTCACAATCACCAGGTCTTCCTTGCGACTGATGTAAACCCGCTGCCCGCCGAACCCGTCGAAGAACACCAGATCATCAACGGCAAAGGGTTCACTCATGGGAACCGATGGGCCGGTCTTCTCCATGTTGTAGAACCTTTCCCCTTCGTAAACGTCGCCCAGCCACATGTGCCAGGCATAATTCGGATTGACCTGGCTGGATGTCGTTGCTTCTAATATCAGGTGCCGCGGTATGACCTGCCGGCCGTTGTAGTGCCCGTAATCCTTCAGCAACAGGCCAACCTTGAGCCAGTCGCGTGCCGTTGCAAGAAGTGACAGGTGGGCACGGGGCATTGGAGATTTTCCGACGTAATCCCAGACGTAAGCATCAGCGGCATCGAGTGGTCGCCACAGGCGTTCCGATGCATAGTCGACGTAATCCATGCCAGTGGCTGTTTCAAGAATCATCAGCAACAGCTGCGAATTGAGACCGAGGTAGTTGAATACAGTCCCCGGCTTATCGCGGAGCGGCCTATCGAGCGTCATTTGCCGCACATCCTCAGGACCGGAAACGTACAGCATCGCCTCAGAAGCGGTGCCGCCTTCACTCGACATAGGCTTCAGTCCGGACGACATGGTGAGGAGTTGACGCAAGGTGATGTCACCACGCGGGTCTTCATTCCATTCGCCAATGTACTTGCCTATACGAACATCAGGGCCTTCAATGTGCCCGTCGGCGATGGCAGCGGCGACCAGGATACCAACAATGGACTTGTGCATTGAAGCAGATTCGGGACGCAGGTCCCGGTCAAAAGGCGGGAAATACCGCTCAAGCAGGCACTCACCGTTCTTCCAGATGATTAACGAGTAGCTGCCCATGGATTCGGCGTAGTCTACGGCATGTGCATATTGTGGAGACTGAACAGCCGCGGAATGGCAGATAGGACTGTCTGCTCCTCCCTTGATGGATGAGAGGGGCTCCAGTCTCTGCATGGCGGTCGAGAAATCGCCGGGCGCAGACGGCCTTGCGGTTCTCGCCTCAGCAGCGCCTGTGTCAACGGTGCCAGCGTGTACCGCCGAGATGGAGAGCGCAATGGAGATGAGAAAAGAGCGCGTGCTATCAATGATTTTCATCGATCACTCCAGAAAACAAAGAACCTTTCCGCTGCTTTGATTAATCTTCCGTACCGGTGATGCGACGGAGATAACGCACCAGCAGTGATCGCTTCTCCACGTCCTCAATACCGGCAAAGGCCATCAGATTCCCTGGAACAAATCCGGAAGGATCGGCGAGAAAAGCCGCAATCGTTTCAGGATTCCAGATGAAATCTGCATCGCGCAACGCGGCGGAGTAGTTGGAGTAGCCTGTCAATGAACCAGCCTGGCGGCCAAATATGCCGGCCAGTGATGGACCCAGTTTGCCAGTGTCGTTTTCAGCGGATACGGCATGGCAGGCGCTGCACTGCATAAAGGCTATGCGGCCCTGAACCAGCTCGTGCGGCTCCAGTTCATCGTCTTTGTCAGTTCCTCCATAAGCTGCTACGGGTAGAAGCAATATCAATATTATCTGCAGCGCGCGACCGACAATGGTTTCCGACCGATTTGTAGTGGCTAATACCCGCATGATGATCCCCTCATTGCCTTGTGAGTCCTACCTATCCAGCAGGTTGACGTTAGTGCCGACATCTTGCGCCAGCGCCTGTGCGTAGACGGTGTGTGCGGCGGCGAGATCCTGCGCAGCGATACCGAGGGATTTGTACACCGTTATTTCGTCCGGGCCGCTGCGACCCTTTTTCGCATCGCTGGCGACCTCTCCAATCTCCGCAACGATATGTGTTTCGTCTACCTCTCCGGCCGCCATCGCCTCCAGTAGCTCAGCTGCGGCTGCCAGAGCTGCAGGCCGGTAGTCGACGTAATACCGGCAGCGCACTACCAGTGCCCGATCCGCTTCGCGGTTGGTTGGTACCGCTGAGCCCACAAGGTTGACGTGCGTTCCCGGTGTGACCCATTCACCCAACAGCACCGGCTCCTGCGCCGAGGTAACCGTGGTGATCACATCTGCGGAGGCTGTAGCGGTGGCCAGGTCTTTGACAACCGTGATCGCCACCTGTTCGCTTGCCGACAGGTCTTCGGCCAGTTCAGCAGCGCGCGAGGCAGAGCGGCCCCAGAGCATGATTTCCTCGAAGTCGCGAACGCTCCGCAGTGCCTTGACGTGACGGCGGGCCTGTTCACCGCTGCCGATGACCAGTAGTCGACGGGCATCCCTGCGGGCCAGCAGGTCTGTCGCCAGTGCGCTCGCCGCCGCTGTGCGAATCCCGGTCAGGGTTGCACCTTCCATGATCGCCACGGGAAGCCCCGACTCTGAGTCGAACAGGACGACCACGCCCTCGTGTGTACCAAAGGGGCTGTCCGCTGCCCGTGGGTACTTCGCCACCAGCTTTACCCCAAAGCACCATGGCGCCGCCAGAGCGCCGGGCATGACGGCCATTTTGCCCTCGCAGCCGGTGACTGGCATGAATGTGCGGATGGGCAGCTCGGCATCGCCTCTGGACACGGCTGCCATGGCCGTGCGGAGTACCTCCATGCACAGTGAAGGACTCAGCAGGCTTTCTATCTGGGACGCGGTAATGACTTTCATCAGGCATTGATGTCTGGCTGTGGTGGCATGAACTTCAGACCGCGCATGACCTCCTGAACATCATCCGGCCTGTCGAAAGGCTCGGGCATGGTCTCACCCGGTACCCGCGGACGCCCAATCGCCCGGAACCAGTCATCCAGCCCCGGCGGGAAGAAAACCCAGAACAGCTTCAGATCCTGCTGGCCGGTATTTTTCAGCAGATGTACCGAGTTGCGCGCGAAGAGTACTGTCGTTCCGGGCTCCAGGCTGTGATCGACACCGTCGATAGTGCAGACACCCTCGCCCTCATAGATGAACACGAGTTCGTGGTTCTGGGTATGACCATGCGGACGTACGTAGCATCCGGGAGGGAGCACCTGGACGCCGGACACGAAGTCGTCGTAGGGCATGTTGTCCGGGGTCAGTATGAGATCAACGTAACCGCGTGAGGGCATCGGCTGCCAAAGCGATTCGCGGTCCTCTGGTTTAATGACAACGGAACCGGGTTTGAACATCGTCGTGGTCTCCTTGTGCAGATGCGGGTGATCAGGATGAAGCAGTGAGAA
>JAABSN010000212.1 GCA_011390385.1 Thioalkalivibrio nitratireducens
GGGGTGATCTGATCGTCCTTGGCGCCGATGCAGAGAGTTTTGTGCTGGATTTTCCCCACCTCGCTGCGCAGGTCATGCCCCAATACTGCGGCCAATCGGCTCAGCTCCACCTGCAGGCCGGGGAAGGCCTCCATACGCTGTGCGAGAAACGACCGCGTCGAGTGTATTTCCCTCTGCAGCGTTCTCGAAGGTGTTCCGAGATAGGTGCCGATAGTGAGATAGGCTTCCGGGCCGCAGTTGATCAGGATCTGTCGACGGGTATGGAAGAGGTGGGTAAAATAGGCGTCCGGACCCGCCCAACTACAGCTAAGCACCAGTCGGTCAAGCAGTTGCGGGCGCTTCAGCGCAATATGCTGGCCGATGGCGCCGCCGGTGGAGTGGCCCACCAGATGGGCCTGCGCGATACCCAGTGCATCCATCAATGCAATAAGGTCGTCTGCCATGTGCTCCGCGCCCAGCACCACCTTGTCAGGTGTTGATCTGCCGACGCCCCGATGGTCGTGAAGAATCACCCGGAAGTGTTCTGCCATCGCGTCGACCTGTTTGCTCCAGAATTGCGCCCGGCCACCCAGGCCCGACACCAGGAACAGCGGAAATCCCTCTCCTTTCTCTTCAACATAGAGTTCGGCGTCGCCGATATCCACCATGGGCATGAGCTTTCTCCTAGAGCGATATTGCTACGGACTTGGTCTGCAGGTAATTGGCAACGGCGTCATAGCCATTTTCGCGTCCCCAGCCGGACTGCCGGTAGCCGCCGATCGGCAGATCCCAGTCGGCCACGGACCCGACATTGATGGCGACCTGACCGGTTACCAGTGCCTTGGCGAGCCGGTGTGCATGCGACAGGTTCTGTGTCCAGACGCTGGAGGAGAGGCCGTAGCTGCTGGCGTTGGCCATGGCGACGACCTCGTCCAGATCACCGAAGCTCTGGGCGGTGATGACCGGACCAAATATCTCCTCCCGCATCAGTGTGGATTCGCTTGATCTGGCGCTGACGACAGTAGGCTGGAAGAAGAAGCCCGCGGCGCCGATCTGCTCGCCGCCGATGACGATCTCGTCACCTTCCGCAACCCCTGTTGCAATGAATGAGTGCACCCGCGCCAGCTGCTTTGCGGACACCAACGGGCCGATAAGGGACTCCTCCTCGAAACCGGGGCCCACCTTGACGTTCTTGGCTATCTCGGTGACCCCCGCAATCACCTGGTCATACACCGCCTCGTGGGCGTAAAGCCGGGTCGTCGCGGTGCAGGTTTGCCCCGAGTTGAAGAACACAGCCATGGCTGCAGCAGGAATCGCCTGCTCCAGGTTGGCATCGGGCAAAATGATGCAGGGCGACTTGCCACCGAGTTCCAGTGTGACTTTCTTCAGATTGCCGGCGGATGCCGCCAGAATCGCCTTGCCGGTTGCAGTTGAACCGGTAAAGGAGATCTTGTCCACGTCCTCGTGGGCGGCAAGCGCTGCCCCTGCCGTGTGGCCATAGCCTGTAACAATGTTGATAACGCCTTTGGGTACGCCGGCTTCGTGCATGAGTTCGCCGAGCCGAATCGCGGTCAGAGAGGTATCTTCCGCGGGCTTGAG
>JAABSN010000213.1 GCA_011390385.1 Thioalkalivibrio nitratireducens
ACGTCCGCGCTCGCTGGTCAGCGGCAAGCGCATGGAAAAGATCGAATGGGGTCCGAACTGGGAGGAAATCCTCGGGACCGAATTCTCCAAACGCTCGAAGGACTACAACTTCGAACAGGTGCAGAAGGACATCTACGGCGAGTTCGAGAACACTTTCATGATGTACCTGCCGCGCCTGTGCGAACACTGCCTGAACCCGGCCTGCGTCGCGGCCTGCCCGAGCGGCGCGATCTACAAGCGCGAGGAAGACGGCATCGTGCTGATCGACCAGGACAAGTGCCGCGGCTGGCGCATGTGCGTGTCGGGCTGCCCGTACAAGAAGATCTACTACAACTGGAGCACCGGCAAGTCCGAGAAATGCATCTTCTGCTACCCGCGTATCGAAGCGGGCCAGCCGACGGTCTGCTCCGAGACCTGCGTGGGACGTATCCGCTATCTCGGGGTGCTGCTGTACGACGCCGATCAGATCGAGTCGGCTGCGAGCGTCGCCAGCGAGAAGGATCTCTACGAAAAGCAGCTCGAGATGTTCCTCGATCCCTTCGATGAGAAGGTACTGGCGGCAGCGCGCAAGGAAGGCATTCCCGAATCCTGGCTGACCGCCGCGCAGCAGTCGCCGGTGTACAAGATGGCGATGGAGTGGAAGATCGCATTCCCGCTGCACCCGGAATACCGCACGCTGCCGATGGTCTGGTATGTGCCGCCGCTGTCGCCGATCCAGTCGGCTGCCGAGTCCGGCAAGGTCGGCATGAACGGCATCATCCCCGACGTCGATTCGTTGCGGATCCCGGTGCGGTATCTGGCGAACATGCTTACGGCGGGTGATGAGAAACCGGTGACGCTGGCGCTGAAACGGATGCTGGCGATGCGCGCCTACATGCGTTCAAAGACGGTGGATGGCGAGCTCAACCAGGCGGTACTGGACGAGGTGGGGCTGCGCATGGACCAGGTGGAGGTGATGTACCGCTACATGGCCATCGCAAACTACGAGGACCGCTTCGTGATCCCGACCTCACACCGGGAATACGCCAGCGCCACCTACGACGCCTACGGCGAGCGCGGCGGCTGTGGCTTCAGCTTCGGTAATTCCTGTGCCGACGGCGCGACCAAGACCAGCATTTTCGGCACCAAGCGCCTCACCGATCGCCAGGGCAAGCCGATCCGCGTGGAGATCAAATCATGAATGAATCGATGCAGACCCTGAAGGTGATCTCCCGGCTTCTGTGCTATCCACGCGCGGAGATGCTCGGGGCGCTGGACGAGATGGCGGCCGCGGTGGCGGAGGAAACTCTGCTGCCGGACGACCTTCGTCGGCGTTTGAATGCGCTGATCGCGGAGTACCGGATCACCGACCCCTACGTGCTGCAGGAAGACTACGTGAACCTGTTCGACCGGGGTCGGGCGGTATCCCTGCACCTGTTCGAGCATGTGCACGGGGAGTCGCGCGACCGCGGCCAGGCGATGGTGGACCTGGTGGATCTGTACCGCCGCCACGGCTTCGAGCTGAGTGCGCGCGAGCTGCCGGACTACCTGCCGATGTTCGTCGAATTCGTGGCCGAACAGTCGGTGGCGGAGGCGCGGGAACTGCTCGCGGACGCGGTGCCGGTGATCGCGCTGATCGGGGAACGTCTGGCCTTGCGCGGGAGCCGGTACGCCGTCCTGTTCGATGCGTTGCAGGCGTTCGCCGGGGCGCCCGAAAACCTGGACGAGATCCGGGAGCGGGCGGCCGGCGAGGGCCCCGACGAGACCGTGGTGAACATGGACAAATACTGGGCAGAAGAAGCGGTGACCTTCCTCGCGCCGGGCGGCTGCGGCAGCCGACAGGCGACTGAACAGCCGATCCACTGGGTGAAGCCGGAAGCCGCCGGCTCCGTGCTCGCCAAGCATCCCGTCTTCGGAGGTTGACTGCAATGAACGATCTGAACGAATTCGTATTCGGGTATTACCCGTATCTCGCCCTGAGCGTGTTCCTGCTGGGCAGCCTGGTCCGTTTCGAGCGGGATCAATTCAGCTGGCGCAGCGGTTCAAGCCAGATGCTGCGTACGAAGAACATGCGCCTGGCCAGCAATCTGTTCCACATCGGGATCCTGCTGCTGTTTCTGGGCCACCTGTTCGGCCTGCTGACGCCGCAATGGCTTTACCATGGAATCGGCATTTCGACCTCGACCAAGCAGATCCTCGCGATCATCGCCGGCGGCATCTTCGGTCTGATCTGCTTCGTGGGCCTGACCCTGCTGCTGTACCGCCGGCTGTTCGATGCCCGCATCCGGGCAACCAGCAGCGGCTCGGATCATTTCATCCTGATCCTGCTCTACGTGCAGCTGATCCTCGGCCTGGCCACGCTGCCGCTGTCGATGACCCATCTTGATGGCGCGAACATGGTGGCGCTGGCCAACTGGGCGCAGCACATCGTGACATTCCAGCCAGGTGCCGCCGCGTTCATCGTCGATGCCCACTGGATCTTCAAGGCGCACATCGCGCTGGGACTGACGATGTTCCTGGTGTTCCCGTTCACGCGCCTGGTGCACATCTGGAGCGCACCGGTGTGGTACCTGGGCCGGAGCTACCAGCTCGTGCGCCGGCGCTGAGCTCTGGTGCCTCTCCTGTATTCGGGAGAGGCACCAGGGTGAGGGTCCCTCGCCAACGCCCCCCATCCGCGACGAGGGACTCCTCTCTCACCCTGTTTCAGGCAGTAGGGTGCAATGAGCGAAGCGAATTGCATCGAGTGGCGCCACAGCGAGCGACGGAGCCAGTAGCAACGCCGTGGCACATGCCGCCAACGACCATCACGCAAATCGATGACGAACGTTATGGAGAAATGCCTTATGGCCATCGAACTCAAAGATACCACCCTGCCCACCGACGAAGAGGGCTACCTGATCGACCCCGAAGCCTGGACGCCCGAAGTGGCGGAGCGCGTCGCCGAAGAGGAAGGCATCGCACTCACCGACGAGCACTGGGCGGTGATCCGGTTTATCCGCGACCACTACGAAGAACACCAGGTCGCCGTCGACGCCCGCTACGTCATCCGATTCCTGGACGAGAAATTCGGCTACGGCGACAAGGCGCACAACCACCTGTTCGAGCTGTTTCCCTACGGCTACGTGAAGCAGGCCTGCCGGATTGCCGGCATGCGCCGCCCGCGCGCCTGGAGCACCGGCTGAACTGCATTCCAACGGAGGAACGAATCGATGACGATATCCGTGAACGGCGTGGAGATCCCCGATCAGGCGATCCACAGCGAGATGCAGTATCACCCCGCCGGAACCCCTGATGCCGCCCAGTACCAGGCGGCTCGAGCCCTGGTGATCCGCGAGCTGCTGCTGCAGGAGGCCCGGCGCGGCGAGGTGAGCCCGGCTCCGGACGCGGAAGACCCGGAAGAAAGCCTGATCCAGGCATTGATGGACCAGGCGATTCAGGTGCCCAAGGCGGACGAGGCGGCGTGCCGCCGTTACTACGAGACCCACCAGCAGCATTTTCGCAGCCCCGTGGTGTACCACGTCTCGCACGTGCTGCTCCCCGCGGCGCCGGATGACCATGAGGCACGGCGGGCGGCACTCGCGCAGGCCGAGGCGCTGCTGGCGGAGATCGGCAACGATGCCGGGCTGTTCATCGCCATGGCGATGAAGCACTCGGCCTGTCCGTCGCGGGATCAGGGCGGCGACCTCGGCCCGGTCACGCGCGGGCAGACGGTGCCTGAATTCGAGAAGGCCCTGGACCGGATGGCGACCGGAGAGATCGCAACCCGCCCGCTGGAAACCCGCTACGGCGTGCACCTGGTTCATCTGCGCGCGCGCGAGGGCGGGGAACCGCTGCCGTTCGAGGCCGTAAAGCCCCAGGTCGCCGAATACATGGAACAGCACGTGCTGCGCCGCGCGGTCGCCCAGTACCTGCAACGACTGGTCGGTGATGCCCGCATCGAGGGCATCGACCTCGAAGGCGCCGAAACGCCGCTGGTACAGTAGCTCACGCGATGGCGACGGTGACCCGGGAAGCGGAACTTTCGTGGCAACTGCCGTGGCACGGGCGGTCACCTCTGATGATGAAAGGCGTAGGGTGCCAATGAGCACAGCGAATTGCGCCGTTCGTGGCCCGGGAGTCTGGAGGCAGGGCCGGCGTGGTATCGGTTCGGCTCCGCCTCACCGCACGCGCTTTCATGCTGACCAACCGCTGGATCTGCGGAAGGAGAACCTCGCCCGGCGCTTTGAGCAGTACAGGCTCGATCGCATTGACCAACAGTTGACGTGAATCAAGGTTTTCGCTCCTCGGGTGTTGCAAGCTCAGGGCGCGCACTATCGGAGTCGTTGCATGGAACTTGTTTCCCCGGCGGGGAGCCATCCCGCATTGCGAGCAGCAGTCGATTCTGGCGCAGACAGCGTGTATTTCGGTCTGAGGGACGCCACCAATGCACGCCGTTTCGCGGGCCTGAACTTCACGACAAGGACGCCGACGGAACTGCCCGAGGGCAGCCAGACAACCCTTGGCGCATACCACAGGCCATGGCAATGAATCCAGCAACCAGTACATCATCGAAGACGCCGCGACTGTCGGTCGGACCCTGCCAGTACTTGTGGCAAAAAGACAGTGTCGAACACTTCTATGCGGAGATCGCCGACAGTCCCGTGGACATCGTCTATCTGGGCGAGACCGTGTGCGCGAAACGGCGCGAGCTGCGAACGCATGACTGGATCGCCCTGGGCCGGGAGCTGGCCGCGGCTGGCAAGGAAGTCGTGTTATCCACATTCACCGTGATCGAGGCACGTTCCGAAATGGGTGTGGTGCGCCGTCTCTGCGAAAACGGTGAATTCATGGTGGAGGCGAATGATGTCGCCGCCGTGCGGGTCCTGCGCGAACTCGGCCTCCCGTTTGCCACCGGACCTTCGGTGAACATCTACAATGGTGCAACCTTGCGCCATTACCACCGCCTCGGGCTGCGGCGCTGGGTGCTGCCAGTAGAACTTGGCCGCGAAGCGCTGAAAGACATCCGGGCGGAAGCGAAACCTGCCGATGTGGAGACCGAGGTCTTCGCCTACGGACATCTTCCACTGGCGTGGTCGCCACGTTGCTTCGCGGCGCGGTACCACGATCGGCCGAGGGAGCAATGCGGCCTGCTCTGCATCGACTATCCCACGGGCGTCGCGGTGGATACACGAGAGGGGGATCGTTTCCTCAATCTCAACGGTATCCAGGTCGAGTCGGGCCTGATCTGTGACTTGCTGCCGGTCTGGCGCGATGTTGTCGAAGCGGGAGCCGATATTCTGCGGCTGAGCCCGATGCCGCAGGGTACCCTGGAGTCGATTCATGCCCTGCGTCGGGCGATCCTGGGAGATGGGACCGCGCTGGCTGCACGCTCCGAGAATCCGGACCCGATTTGCAACGGCTACTGGTATGCCGATCCCGGAATGGTGCGCGCCAGGCCGGCCAAATGAGCCGAGGTCCAGAGCCAAATTCCTGACTCCTCCCCGATGGCTGCCGAATCCGTACATCCGATTCTGGTTGTGGCCAATCGAGTCGTTGCCCACGCCGATGCCGGAGGCACTGGTGGCCCGCGTCGCGCAGCGTCCCCTCTCCCCAGCCCTCGTCCGCATGCAGGAGGCGGGGGTCAGCAGTGCGCTGCGCGCGACTTTCACGCTAGTTGAGAGCTATACCCATCATGTTTCGAACCCTGTTCGCGATCGCGTTTCGCCCGTTC
>JAABSN010000214.1 GCA_011390385.1 Thioalkalivibrio nitratireducens
AGACTTCGCGCCAACGCCTTGCCACGGACGCTTCAGAGACAAGCTGAATGTGGCAATACTTCCGGTTGCATTAGTAACAGATTCTGCGCTGGTTTCGTCGCCGTTTGAACTTGTTCGAGTGCACCCGAAAAAAGAACGGCCCGGTTTGCCGGGCCGCTCTGCCAGACCGCTCCGCGCCAACTGCCGCGGAGCGGTGCGAGTGGCAGGATCAGTCTTCTGCGCTATAGCTCATGGAGTCGACCCGTGTCAGGGTTTGTGTCCAGTACGGCTCCATCTCGGCCATCGACTCCTGGAACTTGTCCCAGATTGCTTCGGCAGCCTCCTCGCCAACGGCTGCGACGAGATAGTCGTTCGCACCCTGGCGGTCGGCGTCTCGAGCGGCAAAATTCTCATAGTGGGAGACCACGAAGTAATCGGCACCCCAGCGCTGTGAACCGATCGATCGATACCATGTGCCCATGTGTTCCGCTTCGGCGGCCTTCATGTGTCCGGTCACTTCCGTAACGACCTCCCGGAACGCATCACCATCCTCGACCCGGAAGTTGTGCAGCGTGACCACGCTGAAATTCTCTGCATCGCCGCTCCAGTCGGGCATGCGCCGCCAGTAGCGTCCATTTGCGGAGGCGACGTTCGATGTCAGCGCTTCGAAATGCTTCGGCCAGCACTCGGCGCGAGCGGGGTCCTCGTCATCCATTTCTGCCCACATATCCATGCGCGAGACGATGTGCATCTCGTTCGGCGCCCCGTCCACGTTCGCCCATGTCGTCCAGGAGCCCTCCCCGTCGTTCTCTTCGTAGCACTCCATGTATTCCTTCATGGCCTGACGAAACTTCATGCCGTGGCCATGCTTGATTTCCAGTTTCATGATGTTCAGCATGTAGTCGCCGTCTTCTTCATGGTTGTCTGCGACAACCGGCATGGAGAAAGCGGCGACCGCCGCGACCAGAAACATTTTTCTTGTCAAATTCATCGTATCTACCCTCTGGCAAATTGAAGGAAAGCCCGCCCGAAACTGATATCCCCGGCAAGTCCTGAGTCTCGATACTGAATCAAAATCACATCAATTACAAGTCCAAGTGCGACAGTGCACAAAAAGTGTTCCGGCAAGCTGGTTCCGCGGAGCTTCGGACGCGTTCGCTCGCAAGGCGCGTTGGGGAAGGCATGATTTCCTGATGTCGAGCCGGCGCGACGCCGCGAGCGGATGCGTCCGACGATCCCTTCGGGCTTGCCTCTCGGCGCCTGTGGACCGGGTTGTCGACGCTCGATGCAGGCCCGGCTACAGACTTCGCGTCGACGCCTTGGCACGTACGCCGAGAGACAAGCTGAATGTGGCATGACCTGCGCATGTCCTGGTATGAACTTGCCCTTATTGCGAATCTGCCGCAAGACCGGGGCAACCCGCCCGATCCGGACGGGGACGCTGACACCCTGTCCGCCCTGCGATGGCGCAGAAATCGGCAATGAGTGCAGGAGGTCCGATCCTTGAAATGACATGGTATTCTCGGCGACCGGGGCCACGGTCGATCGCGGAGCATGGGCATGGGGAAAGACCCCAACCCCACCATCAGGGGGTCGATGGAGCAGCAGCAAAGCGAACTGGTTCGAATTGCCAGGAGCGAACTCGCCCGTCACCGGCGTCGAACGACCATCGATACCGTGGCCCTGGTCAACGAAGCCTACCTGCGAGCATGCCAGGCCAACAGAAGCTGGGCCGATCACGGTCATTTTCTGGCCAGCATGACCACGGTGATGCGCCATGTGCTGGTCGATCATGTCCGAAAGAGAAACTCGCAGCGACGCGGTGGAGACTGGATGCAGATCACGGTCTCTCATCTCGATCATCTTTCCGGCCCTGAATGCCCGGTCGAAATGATCGCCCTCGACGACGCGATGACCCAACTTGGCCAGCATTCGCCGCGCATGGAACGAGTCGTCGAACTGCGGGTTTTCGGTGGCCTCAGCGGACAGGAGATTGCCGACGCACTTGACATCTCGACGGCCACGGTCACCCGCGAAATTCGCCTGGCCACCGCCTTTCTCGCCCGCGCACTGAGCCGCTGATGAATCGAACGGTCTGGGCGCAGGTCGAGCAACTCTTCGCCCGCATATCGAATCTCCCTCAATCAGAACAGGATGCCGCGCTGGCGGCGAGTGGCGCACCCGAAGAGGTCCAGCTGCAGGTCAGGGAGCTTCTCGCCTTTGACGGCGCGATCGATCTTGACCAATGGGGCCAATCAGTTCAGCAACTGGCCTCGAGCCTCGAACACCAGGAACTCTGCGGGCGCGAGCTCGGTCCCTGGCGACTGATGGAGTCGCTCGGCGAAGGCGGGATGGGCCGGGTGTTCCTGGCAGAACGCTGCGACGGTCGCTTCGATGCAAAAGCTGCCGTCAAGTTCGTGACCGGAAGCCAGAGTCGGGACCTGGCGTTGTTTGACAGAGAGCGGCGCATTCTTGCCCGGCTCAGTGATCCCGGGATCGCGCGCCTGATCGATGCCGGCGAGGATGACCGCCTCGGTGCGTACCTGGTCATGGAATACATCGACGGCCAGTCACTGGACCGCGTGGTGAAAGACCGTCGTTTGAACGGGCCTGAAATTCTGCGATGGATGGTCCGGGCGGCCGAGGTCGTTGCGCATGCCCATCAGAATCTTGTTCTGCATCGCGATCTGAAGCCCGATCACCTGATGATCGATAGCCAGGGAAATCTGAAGATTCTCGACTTCGGCGTTGCCAGCCTCCTGCAACCGGAATACCGTCTTGAAGGCACAAGCTCCGAACTGAACTATACCCCTCGGTACGCTGCACCAGAACAGCTCAGGAACGTGCCGGCGACAACACAGACCGATGTCTATGCTTTGGGCCTGATTCTTTACGAACTTCTGCACGAAGGGCAAAGCCCCTTCGGCGACGACCACGATGCCGCCAATGAAAGAAAGCTGCACGGTCAAGCCGATCGACTCGGCCCCGTCGGCGGCCTGAATCTGGAACAGATGCGTGACCTTCAGGCCATCCTGGACCGTTGCCTGTCGCCTGATCACGAACAGCGATATCCGGGCCCGGCCGAACTCGCCATGGACCTCGCAGCCGTGTGCCGCGATCGACCGGTGACCACCCGTTCGCCAGGCCTGGCCGAGGCCAGCAGACGCTGGCTTCGACACAACCGACTTGCGGGTGCTGCGCTTTCAGTCGCAGTCCTCGCCATGATCGGAGGAACCGTCGTTTCCTCCTGGTTCAGTCATCTGGCCCGGTTGGAGCGCGATAGTGCAGTCATCGAAGCCAACAAGGCCAGAGAAGTCGCCGGTTTTCTGGAAAGCATTTTTCAGGCGTTCACTCCAGGTCTGGAAAGTGGGCCCGACGTGCGGGCGCGCGATCTTCTGCAAGCGGGCCACGAACGAATCGAGCGAGAACTTTCCGGGCAGCCCGAAGTCGCCGCGTCGCTCGAACTGGCCATTGCACGCAGCTTTCTCAGCCTGGGTCTTTATGACGAAGCCATGGCTCTCGTTCAGACTGCAGACCAGGGCCTGCCCGAGGACTTGAAGAATCAACGGCTTCTTCTGCAGGCACGACTTCTGCTTCTCGGCGGCCAGTACGGCCAGGCCGAAGAGATTCTCGATGCCCGCTGGACAGCGCAGCTTTCCGGCAACCAGAAGGCGCATGCCGCCAACCTGCTGGCAACGACACTTCTGAATCTTGGACGGCCTGAGCAGGCCGAGGAGATTGCACTCGAGGCCCTGGAGCATGCCTCTGCAGACCCGGAGGGAATCGAATTGCAGTTGGTGACTCATGGCCTGCTCGGCGCGATCGCCTTCTCCAGACGTGACTATGTCCAGGCAAGCCGGGTGTATCGCGAGATCCATGCGCTGAATCTTCGTCTTCACGGCTCGATTCATGAGGAAACAGCGCAGGCCCTGCACAACCTGGCGGGCGTTCTGTTCATGAAAGGCGATCTCCTCGACGCTGCCCGGACCTATGAACAAGCGCTTGAAGACAAGCGCGCCTACTACGGCGTCGACAATCGATCGGTTGCAATGACCCTTCGAAGTCTCGGCCTGAGTTATCGCCGCCTGGGCCGCGCACCCGAGGCAGAGCACTCGTTACGCGAGTCCATCGCCGCATTGGCTGCATGGAACGACCCCGGGAGTGCGGTCTATCAGGAAGCCGTTGTCCAACTCATCGAGTTGCTGGCCCTCCTCGGCAGAGACCGGGAGATCAGCGGGTTGCTGGCCTCCCTCCCCGAGTTGCCGGTTGCCGGCGGCACCTACGAGAAAGACGTCTTCTGTCGAATCGAGCAGATTCGACATACATTCGTTGATGCAGACAGCCGCGCCGAAGCGTGTATCGACCACATCTATACCGCTGAGTCGACTCGGGCCTTCGGCCGTTACCTCGAGGCCATTTCATCATCGGGATCAGACCCGCTGGCGAGCGGACCCGGAATCGCGGAGGCCATCCGTTCAGCACAGGCACTCACTCCGCCTGATCCTTTGCTGCTTGCCGCCGCGGAGAATCTGCTGACTCGGGAAATCCCGACCCGGTAAGCACGGAACGCCGGGATTGAAGTCAGCCACCTGGCGCAGGATCAGATCTGATCCAGTGCCAGGGGACGAATCGCGAACGAAGTCCGGACTGCAGGCTAGGGGGAAGGAACGCAACGTGGGCGGCGCCGGTCGACGAGGCATGGCGAGAGAACGCGCCCATCAAAAATTCTCTTGCGCGTGATCAAGAGCCGAATTCTCGATCCCGCAAGGCGCTCTCGGCAAGGTGGACCTGGTCATTCACCGGCCGCTTGAGCGTTACGAAAGCGAGCAGGGCCTGTTCATTGACGGCGCGGTCGGAATGGAATTGCTCGATCGGGACGGCCTTTCCGTCGTGCCGGAGGAAGGCGCATTGCGACTGAGCGAGAGTCTCGTGATGCAGGTGCTCGGCTTCGAGCCGAATGCGCTGATCCTCGATCCGCCGGCCATGCGGCCCTCCCCCGTCCTGTCTTTCCAGGCACTTCCGGAGTTCTCGCTCAATGCAGCCGTTGATCAGGGTCTTGAAGGGGGCACTGCGGTCATCCGTTTCGAGAGCCCCCAGCAGCCGAGCAACGGCCTCGCAGCCCCCGATGGGTTCCGATACGCCGGCGAGCCGGTGATCGCATTCGGCGTCCAGCAGTTCACCAACGGCAATATCGACGCAGGCGGCAGCCAACCGGTGCTGTCGAATTACCGCGGCACCATCACACCAAGAAGCGGGCGTCGGCTGGATGCGCCGCTCATGTAAAGACCTTCGCCAGCCCGCACCGCTCCGCGGCTGCTCGGTTCGAACCGATTGTTGATGGTCGGAGGTTCGAACCCTTCCGGACGCATACAACGAAAAACCCCGCATGAGGCGGGGCTTTTCGTTGAAATGGCGCGCCCGGAAGGATTGCCTTGCGGCGAGCTCGCACCGCTTCGCGGTGGCTCGGTTCGAACCGATTGTTGATGGTCGGAGGTTCGAACCCTTCCGGACGCATACAACGAAAAACCCCGCACGAGGCGGGGCTTTTCGTTGAAATGGCGCGCCCGGAAGGATTGCCTTGCGGCGAGCTCGCACCGCTCCGCGGTGGCTCGGTTCGAACCGATTGTTGATGGTCGGAGGTTCGAACCCTTCCGGACGCATACAACGAAAAACCCCG
>JAABSN010000215.1 GCA_011390385.1 Thioalkalivibrio nitratireducens
TGTTGTCGGCCGAGCAGGCCGCACCTGAACTTACGCTCGTGTTCGACGGCGTGCTGCAGGCGCTGGCGGCGGACCCGGCCGTGACTGTCGTGGCGCGCGAGGATGTGGCGCGAATGCTGCGCGAACAAGAGATATCCCTGCAGGGGCTCATGCGCCGGCCGGTGCGGTACGGTTCACTGCTTGGTGCGGAGTTGATCCTGTACGGGCAAACCGAGACGAAAGATAGTGAGGTGCGCGTTCGGGCGCTGTGCCTGGACGTTCGTACCGGCAACGTCGTCGCGGAACGGGGGTTTACGCTGGCCAGGCCGCTCCAGCCGGCGGCGACGTCGTCGGCCGTCACGGAAGCGCTCGCCCTGATTCGTGACGGAATCGCCACTATCCGCCGGCACGAGGACTCACCAACGGCTTCGGTCCTGTCCGTCGCCAACCGAAGTGACTCAAGGCGGCTCAACTTTGTCGAGGAGAAACTGCGTCGGCTTGTGGAGGAGCAACTCGAGGAACTCGGCTACTACCTGCTCCGGCGCGAGAAGCCGGGGGTGCTCGCCGGGGAGACCGCCCTCAGCGCCGCCGGCATGGTCCGGCCGGACGCCGAAGTGCTGGCGGCCGCTGCCGATACGGCCGTATGGGCCACCTTCGTGGAACAGCCCGACTATGAGCTGGCGCAAGCGGACACGCCCATCGCCCTTCGCGTGACTGTGCGCCGGTCCGATCGGACGCAGGACGCACACGAAATGGTGTTCACTCTTGCGGCCTGGGATACACTTGAATCCGGACTTCGGTCTTGTTTGCCCGCTCCCGCGACGGATTGCGATGAGCTTTCCCGTGAGGATGCGTGCGCCGAAGCCGCGCGGTTGATGACGGAACTGCGGAGTCAGATGCGCCAGAATCGTTGGGACGACGCGTTCTGGTCGAAGGCGGAAGCAGCCCGACGGATCATCTATCTCGATCCCACCATCGCGGAGGCCTATTTGATTCTTGCGGAGAGTCTGGACTGGCAGGATCCCATCGAATTGCGCGAGAAACTCGACATGTACGTCAAGTACCTGGAGTTCCCTCGAGAGGACCGGACGGGCGTGCGACAGGCATTCTTCGGTATCCTGCGACATGGTGCGTGGCAGTTTGTCGGCGGCCGGGAAGCCGAATATGTGCGTTGGATGCGCGAATACGCGGAGTGGGCCAACGGCGAGTGTCGGCAGTCTCTTTTCGTCACCTGGGCGCCTGACGACGCACTCCAGAAATGGTGGCAAGCGCATCCCCTTGAGCGAATGGCCTACTACGAGAGACTGCAGGAACTGGCGGGTGACAAACCGCACGGCGGCATTTGCCCACTGTTGGAGATGGCGAAGTGTCATGATCAGCTCGATGATCCGACTGCAGCGGCCCAATGTGCGTATCGGGCGGTGACCGAGCACCGCGTCGCGCCACGATTCTGCCGCGAGAATGGGTATGACGTACTGCGATGGCTCAACGGACTGGTGCCGGCACGCCAAGCCGAAGCCCTTGCGCCAGAGCCTGTGACAGGGCACAGGGCAGGCATGCCGCTCCGCGGGCAAGTCTCAGGTGTGGAAGATTGTTACGTTCCGTCTGTGGACGAGATGTCTCAAGCCAGGGCCCTGTTCGAGGAACGTGACGACGCGTACTTCGAGCATGACATGGCAGCCCTGTATGGTGTGGGTGGTGCCAAGTCGCTCTGGGACTACCAGTATCGTGCCGACGCAGATCGCCTGCGCCGGAGGAACTACCCGCGCGTGGCCCCGCGGCCGATACGGGCGGGTGCGTATGAGCTCTCCTATGCGGCCTTCCTGCAGCCGACGGCGTCGGGCCTGTGGCTTCGGGGCCTGGATGTCAACGGCCGCACTGTGCTGCTCCACTCCATCGATGGCCGCGGCTGGTCGGCCGTCGAAACCCCCGACGGGTTTGCGCGTCGTGACATTGACCTTATCGACGTGGTGGAGTGCGATGGAACCGTGCTCTTCGCGACGTCACACACCGGATGTTGGGCATACCGTCCCAACAGCGGTCAGTGGCGTCATCTCGACATGACGCAGGGGCTGCCGTCCGACAACGTGGGTCCGCTATGGGTGGACCGCGGCCGTAAGGAAGTATGGATCAGCGCGGGAACCTTTCTCGCTAAATTTGCCGATGACCGGTTGCAGGGCTATCGGCAGGTGATCCCGTCCCGCCCGGCAGCCATGTGCATCAGCGATGGCTGCGGCGTCGTGCTCTCCTTCGACGGGCTGCTCTTCCGGCTCGATCGGGACCGGCAGGACTTGATTCCGATCCCGTACGACAGTGAAGCGCCCGAGGCGCCGGCGGCACCGGCGTGCTATCTCTCGTCGATCCACCGGAACTACAACAGCGCAGACCTCTCGCAAATGCATGCCCGGATGGCCGTGCGCGGCAGCGATCTGTACTTTGCCACCCGCGGGGGCATCGTGGCCACCGACCCTCGAGGGCGCGCCAAACAGTGGGCCTATCCATCCGCCTTCTGCTTTCGGGGAGAGCTCGGCGCCTGGGTCGAAGGCAACTGCGCTTTGCCGGAATGCCGGGTCACGCACGTCGTGGCCGACGACCGCGACGAGAACTTGATCTGGGTGGTAAGTCATCACAACGCCTACGGGTTCGGCTACGAGGGCGGGTTCCGTTCCGTGCCGCGGACAGGAAACCCGGGCATGGACTCGCCGGATGATGCGCGGGGATTCATTACCGCCTTCAACACGCAAACCCGAACCTTCTCGACGCCGCGCGAGATCACCGAACCGTTCGCGAACGTGCAGCCCTGGGGCGATACGCTCATGCTCACAGGAAAGGGCCTGCGATGCCTGCCCAAGAGCATTTGGGTGCCCAGTTCGACGGCGACCGACGTGGACGCAGCGTCGCCTGTCGAGATGGAACCCACATGCCTGATGTCCCGCGTGTCTCGGGAAGCACTCCGCGGGAACGAACCGTCGGCGATCGAGATGCTCGACTCCCAACTGCAGGTTACCGAGACGAACGTGTCGTACCGGTTGATCCTGGCCCGACTATACGGGACCCGCGACGGCCTATACGATCCCGGACGAGCCGCGCAAGTGCTGAGGCCGCTTCTGTCCGAGTCATACCCACGTCCGTTGCGAATGCGTGCCGCTTTTGATAGTGCCGACTACTTCTACTACGCAGGCCGACTGAGCGAGTCCATCGCGGTCGTGCAGCCCTTTCTTTCGCAGTACATGAATTATCTGAGCCGCCCGCCCAACCACGGCCCGGACCTGTACGACATGCGACACGTCTGGGCGCACGTCTATCGCGGCCGTCCCGCCGCCGAGGTCATGGCCGAGACGCGGGATCTGGCCCGGCTATGCAACGAGTATGAGTTCACATTCTTGAAGGACGTGGCCACCTACCTTGGTATGCCGGACGAGATGGATGACAAGTACTTCCGCAGCCTTTGGCAGGCCGGGAAGTTCAGTCAGGCACTCGGGCAACACCGGAAGACCGAAACCAGTACCGACGTTTCGACTGCCGAGTTTTTCCTGGAAGCCGGCGATCCCGGCCTCGCATTGCGCATTCTGGACGGATTCCGCTCGCTGCAGCGGTGGGATGCATGGCAAGGATATGAACCGGCCTGGTCGCCGGTCTATGCCGAGTTGATCCGCCACCGCGTCCTACTTCTTGGGCATCCTACAAGTGACGTACCGCCCATGCGGCCTGCGATCCAACGGCGCGTGGATGTCTGGCCCGAGCTGGCTCACGGCCTGACTGAGTGGGATCGACGTCTGGAGATGATGGCCACGCAGCCGAACGGCCTGGCTGCGTTCAGGGAGAGCCTTGCGCTGGCGTATCGCGGCCTCTACGAGCAGGCACTTTCGCGAATCAAGGCCATGCGACCCGAGACGGTGGGCGACTTCGCATACGCGGAGGGCTGCCGTTTGGGTGGCATCATCGAGAAGTACTCTCTCGGCCGTTCGGGCGCCGCGGACCGCCACTTCCAAGCGGCAGCGGCGGCCTACATGCGCGCATACGAATCCACATCGGACGGCGGATACGGTGGCCATTGCCTGTACCTGGCGGCCCGCACGGGCCTTCTGCGCGGGCGGCCGGATCGCGCGGCGTTCGAGACGGTGATACGCCGCTACCCGGCATCCGAGGCGGCCGAATCTGCGCGGCGAGATCTTGCAGGACTCGTCGACACGAACACGCCGCCCGTATTGTGTCACGGCATTGACGACGGTCGTCCGGTTCGCCCCGGGGCGGTATATGGACCGCATGACGTATTGGTACTGACCCTTCCAGAGGCGCCGGCCGTGGATATGGTGCTCTACCGGGACGGGCTGGACTTCGTGTGGAGCCATGGCCGCAACCCTCTCGGATGGGACGGCCGCTCCCTGCATTGGCCCGGTGCCCGTCCGCGTCCAGGCATGGGCTATCTGGATTTCTTAAAGGACGGCAAGTTCGTTACGCGGCGCTTCTACCATTTCTTTGGGCGCATCGCCAATGAAGCGGAGGGCAAACAGTAAATAGCATTACCGGTATGAAACATATTTTACAAATCACGTTAGCTCTTATGCTCTCTTGCCATGCGATGCTGTGCATGGCAGGGGTGCCTCACGTAGCATTGATGCCATCGGGGGATGCGAAGGCCTCTGCGATTGTCGATCTGATGGAGGTGGCGCTGGCTCAGCGGGATGATCTGGTGCTGCTGGACCGGGCGAATGTTGGCCGGATATTGGGCGAGCAGAAGCTGGTGCTGGAGGGTTTGCTTTCTGCCGATGATGCGTTTGCGATCGGGCAACTGCTTGGCTGCGACGTTTTCGGGGAACTTCACTTTCAGTCCGGTGGCGATGGGGGTTCTGCTTTCGGGGTGCTTACGGCCTTCGATGCGGGCACGGGAGTCCGCCTGTGTGATGCGACGCTGGATGCATCGGGCAGTCTGCAAGCGATCTCGGAGGCGGCGGGCGAGATCCTGCTGGAGGCTCTGCAAAAACGGGCGGATGCGGTATCGCGCACAAATGTGCGGGCTGTGACACTGCTCAGTGTCAGAAATGTGGATCTTCCCTTGGCTCAAAGTCACCTGCCCGAGGTAGTGGGAACTACGCTTGAACGGCAGCTCCTGCGCTCGGCAGGTATCACGGTCCTCGAGCGCAAGCATCTGAACCAGGTTAATCAAGAGGCCGTATTGATCGGGGATATCCGGGATCGCCTGCTGGCGTCAAGTGTGCTGGTCGATCTCGACCTGTCCCGCGGAACGACAACAGGTAGCTTGAGCATTCGCGGGGTGGCCGGTAATAACGGGGACGAATGGGTGGAAGCACTCATGTCTTCTCCCTCTATCCCCCATGAACTGACATTTGCTTCCAGTTATGAATCGCGGACCGGCCAGAAAAAGGAATCGAGAGCAAAGGATCAGCTCTACTACGGATTCGATATCAGAGATCTTTCGCCAACAGGCTTGAGACGGTTAATGGATTACTACGTAGGGTGGCGGAAGAAGGTAGACGGGGGGGGCGGGGACGTTCTAGGTAAATAGCTGTTGGATTGATGTTTATAATGTAATTGACACACATCAG
>JAABSN010000216.1 GCA_011390385.1 Thioalkalivibrio nitratireducens
CGATGCTATCGAGAAAACTACCGACGACGATTAAGCGGCTCCGCCTTGCGCGGATGCCGCGCGCTTTATGAAAATTGTATTGATCATATTGGCCTTGCTATTGGTTTTCGCGACGGCCTTGCCGATATTGCGCTTTGACCAGTGGTGGATCCGTGTTTTCGATTTTCCCAGAGTACAGCTCGCCGTCGCGGGCTTGCTGCTGATTGCGCTTTATCTTTATTTCTGGGAGTCGGCTCGCAGCTACGATTCTTTAGTCCTCGGCGTTTTGGTCCTGGCCGTGATTTTTCAGCTGGTCAAGATTTTCCCGTATACGGCATTAATGCCTAAACAGGTGCTGGACGCCGGGCCTGGCAATCCCGAGAACCGAATCCGGCTGCTGGTGGCCAATGTGCTGATGGAAAATCGCGAGTCCGCGGCCTTTCTGGATTTGGTGAGAGGCTACGATCCTGACGTGGTCTTGACGGTAGAGACCGATGAGTGGTGGGAGCAGGCGCTCAGGCCCCTGGAGGACGCCTATCCTCACACTTTAAAGCAACCGCTGGAAAACACCTACGGGATGCTGGTCCACAGTCGGCTTGAAATGGTCAACCCGGAAATCCGCTTTATCCTCGACGACACGATCCCGTCTATGCAGATGCAACTGGTCTTGGCCTCGGGGACTCAAATCTACGTGCATTTTGTTCATCCCGATCCGCCCAACCCGAAACACGCAATGGAAACGACAAAAAGAGATGCCGAACTACTGATCGTCGGGCGCGAAGTGGATCTACGCGCCAAGCCAACGATTATTGCAGGAGATCTCAACGACGTCGCGTGGTCCTACACCACAAGCCTGTTCCAGAAAGCCAGTGGTTTACTCGACCCGCGCATCGGCCGCGGGATGTATAACAGCTACAACGCCAAAAGCTGGTTTCTGCGCTGGCCGCTGGATCACGTGTTCCACTCGGAGCACTTCAAGCTGGTGCACATGGAAAGAGGCCCCGCCTGGGGGTCGGACCATTTCCCAATCTTTGTCGAGCTGGCTCTAGAGTCGGATGCTGAGCAAAAACAGGCGGAACCCGAAACAGATCAGGCGGAAGCAGAGCAGGTGGACGAAGCGATCAAAGACGGCCGGCGGCAGTCAGACCAATAGAGAGATGCGCGGCTGAAAAGGGCTTTATGTCAGCGAAACAGGGTGAGGCCACTGCCCCTGGGGGCCCATGCCGCGCACGTGGAGTAGGCCTCAGAGAATCCTTCAAAAGCTTTTAGCAGCGCCTGATGGTGGGCGTCGTGGCCAGCCGGGTCCTCATCGGATCTGCTGGACCGTCGATCGCGCTGGGGCTTGGCCGCTTTGAAATCAGCTTCGAAAAGCCGGGCAAACTGCTTGTTGAGACGGTTCATGATCGGGCTCGGTGGCCGGCTCGGGGATTTTGCCTTGGCAGTCATTTCAAATCTCCGGAGGTAGGGTGACTTTGCCCGAACTTACTACCCCGGCAAGCACCCGTCTGTGCGCTGGCGAACGTTGACGGTTGGGCGTGGCGGCGTGCGTTTGCCGTGGCAATGTCCAATCAAGCCTTCGTCTGGTAACGCACAGTGCCCCGGCGCGAAACAGGGGAAGATTTGCTTGAAAGCACGTCGCGAGGATTGTGCTGTTCACCCATTTCCAGGAGTGCAAGATGACCCTATCCAATCCAGACCCCAATCACCGCAGCTCGGGTGTTTCGCCTGATGGTGAAGGTAAAGACTCAACCCGACAGAAAATTGATGAAGATGCGCGCGCGGTGAAGCGCGAGGCAGGTGCCAAAGCGCACGAGCAGGCCGAGGTCGCACAGGACGGACTTGTGGATGAGGCCGACGCCTTGTCGGATGCCATCGACGCGGCCGCTTCGGCCCTCGACGACAACGACCGTGAAGGCTTGGCCCGCTACGCGCGCCAGCTAAGCGTCAATCTCTCGAAGGCCGCGGCCCAGCTGGAAGACCGAAGCGTCAATGACCTGGCCAACGATGCCAAGGCCCTGGCGCGCGACCATCCAGAGCTATTCATGCTCGGAAGCGTTGGCGTGGGGTTTGGTTTGTCGCGGTTTTTCAAGGCCAGCTCGACGCGCGCTACCCAGGGTCACGCCAAGTCTGACCAGGCGGACGCTGCTGATCGCCAGGCTAAGGATTTCCATAGCCACAATCTATCGGGCACGGAATCGGGCACCGCCGAAAGCCTCTCAAGCAACGGCGACGGCAGGAGCAGGCTATGAAAAACGAATATGACTCCCCCCAGGCTGGGCCCACCGCGGCCGCAGGGCGCGAGCACGGGCCTGAATCCATCGCCGACCTGATTCGCAACCTTGCGACAGATTTGTCCGCCTTGTTCGGCAGAGAAGTCGCCTTGGCGAAATCCGAAGTTCGGGTCTCGGTCTCTGAAGTCAAAACCGCTGCCGGCGCGATTGCGACCGGCGTAGCGATGTCGATTGCCGGTCTCGTGGTGCTGCTATTGAGTGCAGTCTACGGCCTGAGCAACGTCGTTGCGCCCTGGCTTGCCGCACTGATTGTGGGTGCCGCGGCGCTCCTGGTCGGCTACCTGATGGTCGGATCGGCGAAGCGCGCGATGGCTGACAGCACGGTAGTCCCGGAACGCACCCTGGATGCCGCCAAGAAGGACAAGGAAACACTACAGAAGGCAACGCAATGAGCAAAATATCTGAAAAAACACACGACGACGATAGCCACCACGCAGACTCCAAAAAAAGCGCCCCGCACGACGAGACAAAGAGTCCGAAACAGCTGGAGCAAGAGGTCGACCAGGCAAGAGCGCGGCTCGGCAGTACCGCCAGTGAGCTTTCCGACCGCCTTTCGCCGGGTGAGCTGATCGATCAGGCGCTAGGAATGGCGCGTGAACACGGCGGAGAGCTCGGCCGTAACCTGGGATCCCAGGTCAAGAATAATCCCATTCCGATGATACTCACCAGCGTCGGGATTTCCTGGATGATGCTGTCTTCCGGCGATGCTGGTCAGCAGAGCCATGCGACCAAGGCTAAGAGCCAAGACAGCGATGGCCAGAGCTTCATGGGCTCGTTCGCAGACAAGGCCGAGAAATCGCGCGACAAGGCCTCCGAGGTGGGTGAGCGCATGCAAGGAGCCAGCGCAAACGCAAAGGAGTCCGTGCAAAATACGCGTGACGCGCTGGTCCATTTCTACCGTGACCAGCCGTTGCTGGCGGGCAGCGTGGGCATTGCGATTGGAGCGGCTTTGGGTGCGCTCATTCCACCCACAGACCTCGAAGACGACATGCTCGGGGAAACCAGCGACCGTGGCGTTGCGGCGGCCAAGTCACAGGCGGCCAGTCAGTACGATGAACTTCGCGAGTCGGCTCGCTCGGACTGAGGCGCATAAACCAATGAAAAGCCCTGCGATGGCCTCGGGCCATCGCAGGGCAAATGCGCCAACAGCGCGTTGGGAGGGCAATAGACGATCAATCCCGCGTACGATCAAATTCCGGTGCGTTCTTGAGCGAATCTTCTGTGACGTTGACGATCAGCACGTAGCTTTCCGGATCACCGCCCAGTTCGCTGGCTCCATCCTGGTCACGACGATTTTCATTCTGCCCTTGACTGCGGCCAACAGCGGCGTCACCCGTCTGGCGGGAGCTGGCAAGCCCGTCCTCGTTTTCAGACTCCATACTGACCTGCCGCCAGCTGACGGCAACGTGCTTTTCGCCCATTCCAAGGAATCCGCCAACGGAAATGACGGCGGCCACGGCCTGGCCGTTTGAGTCGATGAGAATGTCCTGCACCTCACCGAACGCCTCATCATCGTTGCGGCCTTTGGCGGTGCTGCCGATGAGGTGATCGAGGGAAACCACCGTCCCGGCCGGGCGGGCTATGAAGCCATGGCGGTCTCCGTCCATGCTGGTGTCACGGTGGCCCTGTCCCATGCGATTGGCGTGATCCATGCGCTCGGAGCGCTGCTTCTGCGTCTGGCCCTGGTGTGTCATTTGATCCTGTTTTTCATCCCAGTCTTTTTCCGGTTGATCGGGATTGACTCCGAAAGCCAGAGCAGGGGCAAGGAATGCACTAAGCACAGCAAATTTCGCGATTTTCATGATTGATCTCCATTGATTTATGCGTGGATGCGCGTGAGCGCGGGTTTTCATATCGACGCTAAGCAAGGTGGCCTAACGACGAGTCCACTGTGCAATGGAAGGCGAAGTTGTTCTGTTCGAAGTCCAACATTACCCCAGGTACCACGGCAAACGTTGACGAGTACCGCGCCGGCAAGCACACAGCCAAACTCGCCGATTCGGGGGCGACCAGCGACCGTACGGACATCAGGGGCAGCGGCAGCCTGGAGTGCCGGATCTACGAACCTTCAGGCAGCAGATGCTTCGGCAGCGTGACTGTCGAATTCTGATCCTTTTATGGCGCGTCGGTCTTCGGCGCGCCATGGCCTGCGGCGGTTCGCAGCCAGCCAGGGTCAATAGTAGCTCCGGTACCATTCAACAAAATTGGCTACTCCCTGTTCTACATCGACCTGGGGCTTGTAGTTGATTTGCGCTGATAGGCTGCTGACGTCGGACGCTGTGTCTGGTACATCCCCGGGCTGCAATGGCATCATCTCCACCACGGCTTTTTGGCCGAGTTCGTTTTCCAAGATCGCAATGTAGCGCATCAGCTCGACGCTGTTTTCGTTGCCGACATTATAGATTCGGTAAGGCGCGACGCCGCTGGCAGCCGGATTCGGAGCCTCTCCTTTCCAGTCTGAATCCGCCTGTGGCGGGGAGTCCAGGATGCGGACAATCGCCTCCACGATATCGTCGATGTAGGTAAAGCTTCGTCGATGTCTGCCGTGATTGAATACCTCAATCGATTGACCCGAAAGTATGGCCTTGGTGAACAGAAAAAGCGCCATGTCCGGACGGCCCCAGGGGCCGTAGACTGTGAAAAAGCGAAGCCCCGTGCTCGGAATGCCGTAAAGATGGGCGTAGGAATGGGCCATCATCTCGTTGGCCTTTTTGGTGGCGGCATAGAGCGTCAAGGGGTGTTCGGTGCTCTGCTGCTCGCCGAAAGGCATTTCGGTATTGGCGCCATAGACCGAGCTGGTCGAAGCGAAGACGAGATGCTTGATCGCGTGATTTCGGCAGCCCTCCAGGATGTGTAGCGTCCCGGTCACATTGGAACTCACATAGACATGCGGGTTGGTGGCGGCGTAGCGAACCCCGGCCTGCGCGGCCAAATGGATGACGCGGTCGGGGCGGTGGGTATCGAAACACTGCTCGACAGCCTCCCTGTCGGCCAGGTTCGCGGTGACGTGAACGTAGTTGGGGTGATCCTGGAAACGCTTAAGCCGCGCCTTTTTCAGATTAACGTCGTAGTAGTCATTGAGGTCGTCCAGCCCGACCACGTGGTATCCGGCATCAAGCAGCCGGAGCGCCACGTGTGAGCCGATAAAACCGGCGCTGCCGGTAACGAGGATAGGACGCATCGGTTCAGGCGTCGGTACAGGCAAAGAGCGGAAAAAAATCAGTTATCTTTTTTCCTGCTCTTTGGTTTTCTC
>JAABSN010000217.1 GCA_011390385.1 Thioalkalivibrio nitratireducens
TGCCGTCGCCCCGGACTCGATCCGAGGCCCGGACAGACGAAACCGACTCAACCAACGATCTCGAATTACGGAACCTGCATTTGACCCGCCGGGATTGCTGTGGGAGGCCCGTCCCGGGCCGATGTGCGGAATAGCAGCATCCGAACTGCCGTCGCCCCGGACTCGATCCGAGGCCCGGACAGACGAAACCGACTCAACCAACGATCTCGAATTACGGAACCTGTATTTGACCCGCCGGGATTGCTGTGGGAGGCCCGTCCCGGGCCGATGTGCTTGATTGATCCCCGGACACGCCACTGCCCCCAGAACCTGCACCCCCGCCAGAAATACGATATCTTCTAGCCGGAACCCCGGAGCCGGCCCATGTCCATCAGCTTCATCATCCCGGCCAACAACGAGGCCGCCACCATCGGCCAGGTGGTCACCGGTATCCGGCAGCTCTACCCGGATGCAGAACTGATCGTCGTCGACGACGGCTCCACCGACGAGACCGGCCCGATCGCCGAATCTGCCGGCGCACAGGTGCTGCAGCATCCCGAGCCCATGGGCAACGGCGCCGCCGTGAAAGCCGGTGCGCGCAAGGCCAGCGGCGACACGCTGGTGTTCCTCGACGGCGATGGCCAGCACGACCCGGCCGATATTCCACGCCTGCTCGAACGCCTCGACGAGGGCTACAGCATGGTCGTCGGCGCCCGCTCCACCGGTTCGCACGCCAACACGGCGCGGCTGGCTGCCAACGGCGTCTACAACGTCATCGCCTCGTTCATGACCGGCCACCGCATCCCGGACCTGACCTCGGGCATGCGCGTGGTCGAGGCCAGGCTGTTCAGGCAGTTCCTGTACCTGCTGCCCAACGGCTTCTCGTACCCGACCACCATCACGATGGCGTTCCTGCGCGCCGGCTACCCGGTGCACTTCGAGCCTATCGAGGCGCGCAAGCGCGAGGGCAAAAGCCACATCCGGCCGATCACCGACGGCATCCGCTTCCTGCTGATCATCTTCAAGATCGCCACGCTGTACTCGCCGCTCAAGCTGTTCGCCCCGGCCAGCCTGGTGTTCTTCTTCACCGGTCTGGGCTACTACCTCTACACCTACACCATGCGCGGCCAGTTCACCAACATGAGCCTGCTGTTGTTCAGTGCGGCAGTCATCATCTTCCTGATCGGCCTGATCTCCGAGCAGATCACGGCGTTGAACTACAAGGGCGGCTCAGATTAGGTTGTGATCGCCAAGCAACTGCGCAACTGGCTGCGGCCACTCCGAGCGACACCCTTGCATCCGCAGTGGCTACTGAACGAGCAGCGCGGTCTTTCCGCGTGGCTCGACAGCACGCGGCCGGAGCAACTTCTCGACATCGGCTGCGCGGATCGCTGGTTGGAAACATGGCTTCCGGCAGGTTGTCACTACATCGGTCTGGACTACCCGCTAACCGGCCAGGCAATGTACGGTGCGCAACCAGATCTGTTCGCAGACGCAAGCCGGCTGCCGCTGGCCGATTCCAGTATTGAGGCTGTCACACTGCTGGAAGTACTCGAACATCTGCGCCACCCGCGCGAGGCACTGCGCGAGATCAGCCGGGTACTGCAACCAGGCGGAAGACTTCTGCTGACCGTCCCCTTTCTTTACCCAATCCACGACGCGCCGCACGACTACCAGCGCTACACCATCCATGGCCTCGAGCGCGAGATCGAGGCAGCCGGCCTGCGGCTGGAACGAATAGAGCCTTGCCTGGGTGCGGCGGAATCAGCAGGCCTCATCGTCAACCTCGCACTTGGAGGCATGGCCTTGGAGGCGCTGCGCCGGCGCACCTTTTCGCTGATTCTGATTCCGCTGATCGCAATTGCAGTGCCGGTCGTAAACCTTCTTGCCTGGCTGACCGGGCGGATTCTTCCGTCCTGGCCTGGGCTAACGGCCGGCTATACGGTAACGGCCTGCAAGTCATGAGTCTGGAAAAGGCTCTGGTGCTTGTCACCACGTCGTTTCCGATCCATGGGGACGGCAGCGAAGCTGCCGGCTCGTTTGTCTCGGACCTTGCCGAAGAACTGGCCAAGCACCTACCCGTCCGCGTGGTCGGGCCAGGAATCGGCACTGAGCGGCAGCAATGGGCGACTGGCGTCGAAGTATTTCGCTTTGCCGCGCCGGAAAAGCCGCTCTCAACCCTCAAGCCCTGGCACCCTGCAGACCTGCTGGCCACACGCCGCGTTCTGGCAGCGGGCGAGGCTGCCACCCGTGCCGCTGTTTCCGCCGGGCCAACTGCACACATTCTCGCGCTTTGGGCTTTACCTTCAGGGCACTGGGCACGCATCGTATCGCAGGACACCGACGTGCCCTATTCGGTGTGGACGTTGGGCAGCGACATCTGGACGCTGGGCCGAATACCGGTTTTGCGCAGGTATCTGCGCCGAATACTTAAGCAAGCCCATACCTGCTATTCGGATGGAATTAAGCTCGCGGAGGATACACGCCGAATCGGAGAGCGTGCGGTCGAATTCCTGCCCAGCACCCGCCGAATCGAGCGAATGCGAATACGACCGTTGAAAACCGAACCGCCGTATCGACTGCTCTTTCTCGGCCGTTGGCACCGCAACAAGGGCGTAGACCTGCTGATCCAAGCACTCAAACTGCTGGGCGATGATGACTGGCAGCGTATCGAAGCAGTCGAAATCTGTGGTGGCGGGCCATTGGAAAGACTGGTAAGAGACGGAGTGACCGAGCTGCAGGCTGACGGCCGGCGTGTTGAACTGAGAGGATTCCTTGAAAAGCAGGCGGCGGAGGATTCTATTCTTCGTGCGGATTGGTTGCTGATTCCTTCCAGGATTGAGAGTATTCCAGTGGTATTTTCGGATGCGATGAAGTTAAGCTGCCCGGTATTGGCAACTCCCGTTGGCGACCTCCCAAGGCTCGTCGCCCAGAGCCCGCAATGTGGGATGGTTAGTCATTCTGTGAATGCTGCCGCTATCGCTGAGATGGTATCGGGTGCTATCGTGACATCGGCAGCTGATTACGCCAATGCGCTATCTGCCCATGCGGATCGCCTCAACTTGTCAAGGCTGGCGCATATGATCGCGCAAAAGCACGGAGAGGATTGACTTGGCTGAGGATGCGAAAACAACACCGCGCTGGGGGAATGAGTATCGGGAGCGCAAGGCAATTGCCATACTTGGGACGCTTGTATCGGAGTGTGGCGAAGAGGTTAAAGCTGGTGTTTGGCTCGATATCGGATGCGGTAGCGGTGGCATTGCTAATGCGCTTGCACCGCATGTAAGCCAGATTATCGGCATCGACCCAGAACCATGGCCATGCTGGTCCGGCATGGCAGAGAAGACGCACAACCTCTCCTTTGTGCAAGCCGGTTTTGATAGTGACGAGCTGCAGATGGACGGCGAAACGGCCGACGTCATTATCTGCAACCAAGTCTACGAGCATGTGGCCCAGCCGGCCGTTCTAATCCGTAACATCCATCGGGTGTTGAAGCCGGGAGGCGTCTGCTATTTCGCCGGCCCAAATCTACTGTGGCCTGTCGAGCCGCACGTTTATTGGCCGTTAGTGCATTGGCTGCCGAGACGCGCAGCGCAAAGCCTAATGCGGGCGCTGGGTTCGAAGCAAGCAGGAATGTTGGATGCGTACTCTAAAACCTATTGGCGCTTAATGTCATGGTTCAGAAAGAACGGTTTTGAGTCGACCGATGCTGTACCTGCTCGTCTCTCTGTCGAGCTTGATACGCGTAGGTATAAGGAACTTGCCAAGATCATTCGCCAGACTCCACCATTCGGCAGCAAGTTAGTCGCCCCATTCTGGCCCAGTTTCATCTTTGTCTTGCGGAAGCAGCAGCTCTAAAGGTGAGCCAATCAATGGAGGGCCACTGGATTGTAAGTTCAGAACCTTCGCGGATCCATGTAAGGTGGGCACGCGAGTCAAGCTACCTATTCGCAACATCCCACTGGGGACATATAATAGAAGCCCTTGGTGCCACCCCGATGTATGCATGGAATCCCGAGATTGAGCTGGGCTTTATGCTTCCTGTGTTCACGAGGTACGGTATCAAGGTCGGATTCCTGGGCTTTCCAGTGCTTGGTCAGTCGTGGGACGATTTTCCGATTTCACGGGCGAGAAATACAGCGTCTCATTTGATGAAAGCGTTGGGCCTAGACTTAATTAGATTCACTGAATCTATGCAGAAAGCACCGCATCTATTGATGACAAGTGCTCGGCCAGAGGTATGGATAGAAGACTTGCAATCGTGGTCAGCTGATTCTACAAAGCGTCTTCGTAGAGACCTTTCATTCGCCCGTCGTTCCAGTCAGGGCATCCACATCGAGACCACTTGCGACAATGCGAAGGAGTGTCATAAGCTATATGAGACCACGGTAAAAGCCCATGGCGGTAAAGTCCGCTATAACTTGGGCTACTTCAGCAGGCTCACTGCACTCGCGGACATGCATGAAGGCTTGGAGGTCTTCGCGGCACTTGGCGATTCCGGAGCGATGCATGGTTTTGCCGTACTTGGCGTGCATGGCTCGACTGCATATTATCTGCATGGTGCCGTAGACTTAGTCGGTAGACATTGTGGTGTCAGCGATTTGTTATTGGAAATCCTAGCGATGCGAGCACGTGAGATGGGAGCACTCAAGCTGAGTCTAATGTCATCGCCTTGGAAACAAGCAGGTCTGGTAAGGTTCAAGCGGAAATGGGGGACCGACAACGGGCTTGCTGCCACTCACGACGTTGCGGCAGGCCTAGTCGGGCGTTGCACTCGCGCGCTACTAAATTTATGGTCGCATGGGGATCGTGTGCGGGCGGGAAAGTTTGTTCAAATATCTCAAGCGATGTCCCAGGCAGCCACGACTTCTGAGAAACAGAGATAACTCGCCAAAGTCAGACAGTGTGGTGCAACGCTTTGTTCCGTAGCAGCGTTGCAACTACAAAACTAGTCATTGCTCTAATGAATACATAACAGGTAGAGGCCTGAATTACAGAGCCGAAGCTGATAGGAATAAGAGGAGACAAAGCCGCCAGCACAATCTCGCGGATGCCAAAGTTCCCGGGTGTAATTGATGCAACCGAAAGCAGGTTCAATGCGATGGCGGCTGGGGCTATGCCCAACAGGCTTGTTTCGTACCCAAGCCCCACCAAACATGCGACCAATCCGCCCGTCAAAGCCAGAAGGTTTATAACTGCAAGTGCAGCTAATATTGATGTTTGACCTATGCTCGCGCGGTAGAAAAAGCGTGATCCCACCGAAGCTCCGAGAAAAATAGCTGTGCCAGCTAAAGCTCCAGACATACTATTCATTAATAGTAATGCGGCCCCAGCCAGAGTTGCAGCGATAGCGATGACCGTACATTGGGCCAAGAATCGGAGATATCTGCTCCAAGCAACGCTGAATTTTGCTTGCAACAATGCTACAGCAGCAGCTGTACCGGCTTTGGCGGGCAACATCGTGTTAATCCACGCCTTTTCTGAAGCAAACCAAGTAGCCCATTGCCAGCTACACTTTACCCCTTCA
>JAABSN010000218.1 GCA_011390385.1 Thioalkalivibrio nitratireducens
AGTCACCATGCAACTATTTTTCAAGAAACGCGTTTTTCTATCTGCGCTCGGGCTCGCCCTGTTATTGGTGCTGCCTGCGTCCGCGCAGACCAATGCCGCGGCACCAGGCACGAACAGCCAATCGCTGGTGGTGGCGAAAACGGACTGGCTCTCGTCTCGTCAAGTGGTGTCTGACGCGCCTTCAAATCAACCTGCCTACAGCCCGCTGCGTTCCATGGTCGCCCTGCTCGCAATCGTAGGCGTACTATTCGGCCTGCAGTTCTATTTACGGCGTCGCACGACACCAGCGACAACGCCCGTAACGGCCAACGGCCCCTGCGTCCTGTCGCGACGCAAGCTGGGAATGCGCCAGGAACTGCTGGTCGTGGAATGGGAGAGACAACAGATCCTGCTCGTGGTCGGGCCCTCGTTTGCAACCCGGCTAGCCGACCATCGCGACTGTGCCGGCGAACACGGCAGCAAGGAGTCCGCGGTATGATCCTGCCCTCGCTTGCCCGCCTGGTTCCCTCCTCCCCGGTCCTGCGCGCCGGCTTGCTGCTAATCGCATTCTGGGCAACCATCCCCGCCGTGCATGCACAGTCCCCTGCCCCAGCCGCCAGCGCGAATGCAGCCGCCGCCTCGGCCTCCCCCGCCGTCGCCACCCCGACGGGGCCTTTAGGGGTACAGATCCGCTTTGACGACGGCGGAAGCCCGGAAGCATTATCGACCAGTATCCGCATCCTGATCCTGATGACGGTCCTGTCGCTGGCCCCCTCGATCATCATTATGGTGACCGGATTCACACGCATCATGATCGTGCTGAGCATTGTCAGACGCGCAATCGGGCTCCAGTCGGCCCCGCCTAACCAACTGATCGCCGGCCTCGCCTTGTTCCTGACCTTTTTCGTAATGCGCCCCGTCATCGAGGAAATCCACACCCAGGCATGGATACCACTACGCGATAACCAGATCAGCGACGTGGAGGCATGGGACCGTGCGGCCGCCCCGTTGCGAACCTTCATGCTGCAACAATGCGGTGAATCGGAGCTGCGCCTGTTTCATGAACTGGCTGACGAACCCATCCCGGACTCCGCCGAAGAAGTCAAACTCGGTGTACTGGTGCCTTCATTCATGGTCAGCGAACTCAAGACCGCGTTCCAGATGGGCTTCCTTATCTGGCTGCCCTTCCTCGTTATCGACCTGGTGCTGGCATCATCGCTGATGGCACTGGGCATGATGATGCTCCCGCCCATGATGATTTCGTTCCCGATCAAGATTCTCTTCTTTGTCATGGCAGACGGCTGGACCCTGGTCATCCATGGCCTGGTCAGAAGTTTTCTTTAGCGCATTTACAGGAGACCGGCATGACACCTCAACTGGCACTCGAGTTGACGCAACGGGCACTGCTCATCGCCTTGCAACTGGCACTCCCCATGCTGCTGACCGCCATGATCGTCGGCATCGTGATCAATATCTTCCAGACCGTCACGTCGATCAAGGACCAAAGCCTGACGTTCGTGCCGAAACTACTGGCAGCAGCAGCCGTCACCGGTATTGCCATGCCCTGGGGCATCCAGTTCATGAGTGCTTATTTTCGCGAGATGTACCAGATGCTCGGCGGGATGGCCCCATGACCATTCAACTGGGCACCTATCCGATCGTGCTGCTGCTGGTGTACTTCCGCATCAGTTCGATCCTGCTTGTCCTGCCATTCTTCGGTATCTCCCCCTCAAGTCCATGGCTGCTTGCAGCGGTATCGCTGCCCCTGACATTACTTTTCGCCTCCACGCTCCCTCCCGCATGGGCGGCCTCGGCCATCGCCATGCAGAATCCGGCGGAACTGACGCTTGCCATTCTGGGCGAGACCCTGCTCGGCGCCGCGATCGGAGCCGTCTGTGGAATTTTCATTAACGCATTCGCCTTCGCCGGCGGGCTTGCCAGCCGCTCGGCGTCGTTATCGATGGCCGAGGAACTCGATCCCGTCAGCGGGGAATCCTCCGATATTCTATCCCAGGCCTGGCGCATGATGTTTCTCGTGATCATTCTGGCAATGGACGCACACCTGCTGGTTTTTCGCGTGATCGCCAGAACCTTTGAGACGCTGCCTGTACCATGGATCGGCTGGATGGATTGCGGACAGGATCTCGCCCTGCTTGCCAGCACGACGTTTCGCGCCGGGCTCTCGATCGCCCTGCCGGTGATGGTCGTCTCGCTGCTGGTCAGTATAGCCATGGCGCTACTCGCCAGGATGACACCGGAATTCAGCATCCTTTTCCTTTCATTGCCCTTCCGTCTCGGATCCGCAATCCTGATGATGAGCATGGCAATCCTCTTCTCAGGTGCCTTGACACGCGCTATGGCATACGAAATGCTAACTACCCTTTCACATTTCCTGGGGTGGTGATTTCCAGGCGAGCAGCACAGCGGTATCGCGTCACATGAAGCGTATATAGGAACCTGCTATGGAAGGCAAGGACGGCAAAACCGAACAGGCGACCAGCAAACAGCGCCAGGAACAGCGCAGCAAGGGGAATCTTGCCGTTTCCCAGGAAGTCATCTCCGTGGCCGTGCTGCTGCTCGCCACCCTACTGCTTCGCAACGGTTTCCCGCGATACCTGAGTGGCACCCACCAACTGATGCGAACAACGGTCCTGTCCATCCCGGCCACGAATCCGTGGAACGGTGCCGAGCTGCAAGCGCTCTACTGGCAGGGGTTAACGGCCATCACGAAGGTCATCGCCCCGCTATTTATCGGCATTGTCACCGCTGGCATCATCGGCAGCATAAGCCAGACCGGTCCCTTCTTCAGTTGGCAAGCGTTCCAGTCCGGCGGCCTCAAGGCCCTGAGTCCGGCAAAAGGATTCAAACAGCTTTTCTCCTCCAAATCCCTCACAACCCTGGCGATGACGCTCGTAAAAATCGCCCTGGTCTGCGGTATCATCTGGCTCATCTGGCACACGAAGTGGCTGACGGTGGCACAGCTAGGCGACTTCAACCTGGCGGCGTCGGTAGGGTGGATTGGCCAGCGTTTCTATTTCACCCTCATCGCCGTCTCGAGCCTCGCGATCGCCATGGCGGTTCTCGATACGGTGATCACCCGGCGGCGGCATGAGAAAAGCATGATGATGTCCAAGCAGGAGGTCAAGGATGAGCGCAAGCAGTACGAGATGAAGCCCGAGGTCAAACGCGCCCAGTTCCGTAAGATGCGCGCCCTGACGCTTTCGCGGCTCGTCGCCGACGTGCCTAAGGCAACGGTCATCATCACCAATCCGACCCGCGTGGCGATCGCCATCCGGTATGAACCGGCCACCATGGATGCACCCAAGGTTGTCGCGAAGGGCCTGCGGCTGCGCGCCAAACGCATCCGCGAACTGGCCGCCAAGCACGGGATCCCGGTCGTGGAACGGCCCCCGCTGGCGCGAACCCTTTACCGCTCCGTCCCCGTCGGACGCGCCATTCCGGCCAACCTGTTCGAAGGCGTGGCGGAAGTGCTGGCCTATCTGCACCGCCTCGGGCACCGACTGCAAGGGATGGGTGCCGAGCAGCATGCGATCACCCCGACAACCCGGAAAGGATCAGCCTGATCATGGCCGCCAAGAAATTCAACCATTCAGACCTGATGGTCGCCGGCGTGATGATCCTGATCCTGTCGGTGCTCATTCTCCCGATCCCAACGCCGCTGCTCGACGTCATGCTCGTGTTGAGTATCGCCATGGGGGCACTCGTGCTGTTCGTCACCCTGCAGTTGAAGGATACGCTTCAACTCTCGTCCTTCCCGTCGCTGCTGCTGATGATGACGCTCTTCCGCTTGTCCCTGAATGTGGCGACAACCCGCCAGATCCTGCTCAACGGGTTTGCCGGTAATGTCATCCAGGCATTTGGCGACTTCGTGGTCGGGGGCAACTATGTCGTCGGCGTGGTCGTCTTTCTGATCCTGGTGCTGATCAACTTCATGGTCATCACCAAGGGTGCCGGCCGTATTGCCGAAGTCACCGCCCGCTTTACGCTGGACGCGATGCCCGGCAAACAGATGAGCATTGATGCGGATCTGAATTCGGGACTGATCGACGAGGCTGGTGCCACCCGGCGCCGCGAGGAACTTGCAAGTGAGGCTGATTTCTACGGGGCGATGGATGGTGCCAGCAAGTTTGTACGGGGTGATGCGGTCGCCGGCCTGGTCATTACGGGAATCAATATTGCCGGTGGATTCACCATCGGCATGATGCAGCAAGGCATGAGCGCCACCCAGGCGCTCCAGACCTATACGCTGCTGACGGTGGGCGACGGCCTTGTCTCCCAGATCCCCGCCCTGGTCATTTCAACCGCCGCCGGCATGCTGGTCACCCGTGCCGCTTCGGAAAACAGCCTGGGGGATGACATCAAAGCCCAGTTGTTCCGTCGCCACAAACCGCTTTACGCCACCGGTGGTCTGCTGACGGCCTTGGCTTTCGTGCCCGGCTTGCCAACCTTGCCATTCCTCTCGATGGCCATCCTGATGGGCGGTATCGGTTACTCCATGCGACATTTCGTGCCTGCCGATTCGAGGAGCAACGATCGTGCCAGCATCGCGAACCAGAGCCAAAAGGCCTTGGCCGATGGCACCGGCGGCAAAGCACTGCCGAGCGGGCGCACCGTCGATATCCCTGAAGTCAGTGCCATGGATGTCGAGATCGGATTCGGTTTGGTCCCGCTGGTTGATCGCGGACAGGGCGGAACCCTGCTGGACCGGATCACCACGATTCGGCAGCAAATTGCCGAGGAACTCGGTATTATCCTGCCGCCGGTCAACGTCCACGATAACGCCAAGCTGCGGAACACCGAATACGCCATTCGCGTCCGCGGCCTGGAAATTGCCCGCGGCGCGTTGCAGCCCGGACATTGGCTGGCCGTCGACGCCAGCGGCGATATCCGTTTCGATGGCGGCACGACCGTCAAGGAACCCACATTCGGCTTCCGCGCATGGTGGGTCAACGGTGCCCAGCGCGAGATGGCCGAGGCCAAGGGGCTGACCGTCGTGGATGCCAGCGGGGCGCTGAGCACGCATCTGGCGGAGTCGGTCCGGCGGCATGCCGAGGACCTGCTCACCCGGCAGGATGTCAACGACATGATCGAAAACGTCAAGCAGAAGAATGCCGCCGTCGTGCAGGAGCTCATCCCCAACCGCCTGTCCATCGGCGTGATCCATCGGGTGCTGCAGCACCTGCTGAGCGAACGGGTATCGCTGCGCGACCTGCCGCTGATTCTCGAGACACTCTCGGACAACGCCGCCAAGACCCAGGACCCCGTCCTACTCGGGGAGCTTTGCAGGCAGGCGCTTGGCGGCCACATCACCGCCCCCTATCTCGAAGCCGGCAACCGATTGCCCGCCATCGCGCTCCACCCGGAACTGGAAACCGCCGTCAAAAGCGCGATTCACCGCGAAAACGGGGATCTGGGTGTGCTGGCAATGCCCCCTGAACAGGTGCAGT